>DIDB01000221.1 GCA_002417905.1 Pseudomonadaceae bacterium UBA5811 | reverse complement strand
CTTCCAGGGCATCCAGCTTGACCTGCTGGAAGCGGTCAGCCGGCGCGGGACCGCCCGGCCATCCACCGCTTCAGATCCGGCGGCGCCGCGCGCCCAGCCCCAGCGCGATGCCGCCCCCCACGGCTGCCTACGCCAGCCGCTGCCCCAGGCTCAGGCGCTCGGCCAGCAGCCAGCTGCCGCCTTGGGTAGCCAGCAGCGGTACGCTGAGCTGCACGCTGGCAGCCTGAAAGGCCCGCAGGCCGGGCAGTGCCTGATACCAGACGGCATAGCCGATGCCGGATGCCAGCCCGCCCGACAGGCTGGCCCAGACCAGGCTGCCGGGTGTCCAGTGCAGGTCTGGAGCAGATACCAGGGCCAGCAGCAGGGCCGGAACCAGCGCCCGCAGAAAGTTGCCCGCCGTGGCTGCCAGGGGCGCTTCGTTGCCCCGGCCCCGCAGGGAGTAGACCGCCCAGGCCAGCCCGGCCAGCGCCATCAGCAGCGCACCGGACAGGGTAGGGGCTCCGGCCGAGGGCAGCAGCAGGAGCAGCAGCCCGGCCAGGGCCAGCAGCAGCCCGGTGCCCTGCCAGCGGTCCGGGCGTTCGCCCCGTCGCCAGCCTGCCAGCAGCATGCTGATCTGGACGCTGCCAAACAGCAGCAGGGCGCCGGTTCCGGTGCCCAGCTCAAGGTAGGCAAAAGAGAATGCCGCCGCATAGACAAACAGCAGCAGGGCCGACCGCCAGTTGCCCTGTACCGGCTGGCGCCTGTTCAGGCGCAGGCACAGCAGCAGGACCAGGGCCCCGCTGGCCAGCCGGATCAGGGTAAAGCTGGCTGCATCCATCTGCTGGTCATGCAGGGCCAGCCGGCAGAGCAGGGAATTTCCGGCAAAGGCCAGCATGGCCAGTGCCGTCAGCAGCAGGGTACGGGTGTTCATGGGCCGTCAGCGGCGCAGGTAGATATTGAAGTCGATATCGCTGGCCGACAGGATGGCCTGTACCCGGTTGTGCACGTTCAGCTTGCGCAGGATGGCCGAAACATGGGCCTTGACCGTGGTTTCGGCAATATCCAGATTGTAGGCAATCTGCTTGTTGGACTCGCCCTTGGTCATGCGCTCGAGGACCAGCAGCTGCTTGCGGGTCAGTGCCTGCAGCAGTTCGGCCGGAATGCTGGCATCGGCCGGGGTGCTGCGCCGGATGCTGCCCTGCTGGGTGCGGATAATGTCGGAAGGCAGATAGACATTGCCGTTGAGGATCTGCTCGATGGCTTCGGTCATCTGGGCGCGGGGCGAGGACTTGGTGATAAAGCCGACGGCCCCATAAGTGATGGCCTGCAGCACCACCTGCTTGTCCTGCTCGGCAGAGACAATCACCACCGGGATGGTCGGGGCCTCGTTGCGCAGGCTGATCAGGCCGTTCAGGCCGCTCATGCCGGGCATGTTGAGGTCCAGCAGGATCAGGTCGAGGTCGTCATTCTCCCGGGTCAGGGCCAGGGTACTGTCCAGATCGGCCGTTTCCATGATGACCGTGCCGGGAAATCCGTCGCTGACCACATTGTGGATGGCCTCCCGGAACAGCGGGTGGTCATCAGCAATCAGTATCCGGTACATGGCCAGTTCCTCGTCTTGTTGTCGTTATATGCAGTGTGCAGGGGCTGCTGCCCGCCGGCCAATGGTACGGCCCGCATGGAAAAAACGGCAGTCCTGATGATGGCCCGGGTATTACAGGGAAGCGCCGCTTCTTTGGAAATCCTACGATGGAGACGAAAAGTAATACTAAAGGACAATAAATGCCGGCTGTCCGGCCAGATTCCCGGTCCGCCCTCCGGCCAGTCTCCACAGGGTGCCCGCCGGGTCTCCGGCCGGGCTAGTGCCAAGGTAGTAATTTTCCCGTATCGGTGGCGTGTATAAATAGTCTGGCCAGTGTCGCCGGAACCAGGCTGCCATCGCCTCCGGCAGGCCGATAAAGACAACAACAATGCTGCCATCAGGTCTTCTGCCCATGTCCAGACTCACCGCCTTGCGCAAATTCGTCAGCCCGGAAATTGTTTTCGGTCCGGGCGCCCGCCATTCCGCCGGCAACTTTGCGGCCACCTTTGGGGCCAGACAGGTGCTGGTCGTCTCCGATCCGGGTGTCCTGCAGGCGGGCTGGGTCAATGATGTACTGGCCAGCCTGGACCAGCAGGGTATCGGTCATGTGCTGTATACCGGTGTGTCGCCCAATCCCCGGGTCGAGGAAGTGATGCAGGGGGCCGAACTGTATCGCCAGCAGGGTTGTGACGTGATTGTGGCGGTTGGGGGCGGCAGTCCGATGGACTGTGCCAAGGCCATCGGCATTGTGGCCGCCCATGGCGGCCAGCCGATTACGGCCTTTGAGGGCGTGGATACCATCCGGGTACCCAGCCCGCCGCTGATCCTGATTCCGACCACTGCGGGGACTTCGGCAGATGTCTCGCAGTTTGTGATCATTTCCAGCCGGGCCGAACGGATGAAATTCTCCATCGTCAGCAAGGCGGTGGTGCCGGATGTTTCGCTGATTGATCCGGAAACCACAGCCAGCATGAGCCCGTTCCTGTCGGCCTGTACCGGACTGGATGCGCTGGTCCATGCCATCGAGGCCTTTGTCTCCACCGGCAGCGGTGCCCTGACCGACCTGCATGCGCTGGAGGCCATGCGGCTGATTGGTGGCAATCTGGCCGGCCTGGTCCGCCAGCCCGGCGATCTGGCACTGCGAGAAAAAGTCATGCGGGGCAGCATGCAGGCCGGCCTGGCCTTTTCCAACGCGGTACTGGGCGCGGTACATGCCATGTCCCACAGTCTGGGCGGTTTCCTGGACCTGCCCCATGGCGTCTGCAATGCCGCACTGCTGGAGCATGTGGTGGCCTTCAACTTCCGGGCGGCCCCCGAGCGGTTCCGGGTGGTTGCGGAAACTCTGGGGGTGGACTGCCGGGGACTGGCGGGCGATCAGGTGCGCGACCGGCTGCTGGCCCATCTGATTGCCTTCAAGCGGGCGCTGGGCCTGCAGGAAACCCTGCGGCTTTATGGCGTTTCGAGTTCGGACATTCCCTTCCTGTCGCGGCATGCCATGGAAGACCCCTGCATCCTGACCAACCCGCGCCAGTCCACCCAGCGGGATGTTGAGGTTGTGTATGCCGAAGCCCTCTGAGGGGCGGCCAGACATTGCTGACCTGCTGGGGCTGGGCAGCCATTCGGCGCGCAAAAGCTACTATCCGGAGCTGGCGGCCCGTCTTGACGAGCTGGAGCGGGAGCGCAACCGCTACAAATGGCTGTTTGAGCATGCGGTGCACGGCATCTTCCAGGCCCGGCTGGGCGAGGGGCTGCAGGCCGCCAACCCGGCCCTGGCCCGGATGCTGGGTTATGCACGGCCCGAGGACCTGCTGGGTTGCCAGCTGGATCTGTCCGGCCTGTTTCCGGGGGCAGAGGAGCTGCGCCAGGTGCTGGAAATCCTGCGCCGCGAGCACAGCCTGACCGGCTATGAAACCCGCCTGCGCCGCCAGGATGGCCAGTGGCTGGATGTGACCATGAACCTGCTGTGCCGGCCGGACGATGAGCGGCTGGTGGAGGGCTTTGTGGCCGACATCACCGAGCGCAAGCAGGCCGAACTGCGGTTGCAGCAGCTAAACGACCAGCTGGAGCTGCGGGTTGTCCTGCGCACGGAGGAGCTGCTGGCCGCCAACCAGCACCTGCAGCAGGAAATTGCCGGCCGGGTGCGGGTTGAACAGGCCCTGCGGGAGGCCCGGGATGTGGCCGAGGAGGCGAACCGCAGCAAGGACCAGTTTCTGGCAGCGGCCAGCCATGACCTGTTGCAGCCGCTGAATGCGGCCCGCCTGCTGATTTCTACCCTGCATGAGCGGAGCCTGCCGGAGGCTGAGCATCATCTGGTGGGCCGGGCCCATCAGGCACTGGAGGGCGCCGAGGAGCTGCTGACCGACCTGCTGGACATTTCCCGGCTGGACCAGGCCGCGGTCCGCCCGGATCTGGCCGTGTACAGCCTGGAGGAGCTGCTGGCGCCGCTGGCCTCCGAATTCCAGCCCGTGGCGGCGGCCGCCGGCCTGTTTCTGCAGGTGCAGAGTCCGCCACTGGCCGTGAATACCGATGCCCGGCTGCTCGGACGGATTCTGCGCAACCTGCTGAGCAATGCCTGCCGCTACACCGAGCGGGGTGGCGTGCTGCTGCGGGCCGCCCGGCTGGAGGGGCAGGTCCGGCTGGAAGTGGTGGATACCGGGCGTGGCATTCCGGAGGACCAGCTGGGAGCGATCTTTGAAGAGTTTAACCAGCTGGATGTGCCGCGCCGGCCCGGTCATCAGGGGGTTGGGCTGGGGCTGGCGATTGTCGAGCGGATTACCCGTCTGCTGGGGTATCCGCTGGAAGTCTGCTCCCGGGTCGGCCAGGGTTCGGTCTTTTCCCTGAAGGTTCCGCTGGCCGGGCAGCCGCTGGTGAGCGAACCGCTCCGCAGCACATTGCCCGGTCTGGGCGATCCGCTGCCTGGCTGCCGCCTGCTGGTGATTGATAATGAGCCGGCCATCCTGGAAAGCATGGCGGCCCTGCTGGGGCACTGGGACTGCCGGGTCCTGACGGCCCGGGATCTGCCCGAAGCCCTGCAGGTGCTGGCCGGGCAGCCGCCTGAAGCCATCCTGGCGGACTATCACCTGGACCACGGCCAGAATGGCGGTGAGGCGGTCCAGCAGTTGCGCCTGCATTTTGGCTATGAAATTCCGGCGGTACTGATTACGGCTGACCGCTCTGCCGGCTGCCAGGCCGAGGCCGCCCGGCTGGCTGCCCCGCTGCTGAACAAGCCGCTGCGCCCCGGCAAGCTGCGGGCCGTGCTCAGCCAGCAGCTGGCCCTGTAGTTCAGATTTCGACCTGGGCGCCGAGCTCGATTACCCGGCTGGCGGGCAGCTGGAAATAGCGCATGTTGCTGTTGGCATTGCGCTGCATGAAAGCAAACAGCTGCTCCCGCCATTTGGCCATACTCCGGATCCGGTGCAGGGGAATGACCGTCTCCCGGCTCAGGAAGTAGGTGGTGTGCAACAGGTCGAACTCCAGGCTGTGATCCGGGCAGAGCTGCAGGGCCGCCGGGACATCCGGCTCATCCATAAAGCCAAAATACAGGTAGATCCGGTAAAAGCCCTCGCCGTAGTCTGCCAGCTGCAGCCGCTGTGCGGCGGGCACCCGGGGGACGTCTTCGGTAAAAACGGTGACCAGCACCACTTTTTCATGCAGCACCTGGTTGTGCTGCAGGTTGTGCAGCAGGGCATGGGGCACCGTATCCTGGCGGGCCGCCATGAACACGGCAGTACCCCGCACCCGGTGGGGTGGCTGGTCCCGGAAGCTGTCAATCAGGGCCGGCAGCGGCAGGCTGGCTTCATCAAGCCGTTCCAGCAGCAGCTGTTTGCCCTGTTTCCAGGTGGTCATCAGGGTAAACAGCAGCAGTCCGGCCAGAATGGGGAAGGCCCCGCCATCGAAAATTTTCGGCACCCCGGCAGCAAAGAACAGCCCGTCCACCAGCAGGAAGCCCAGCAGCAGTGGCAGGGCCAGCCAGCAGGGCATTTTCCAGAGCCGCAGCATGACCGCCCCCATCAGCAGGGTGGTGATCAGCATGGTGCCGGTGACCGCGACGCCGTAGGCCATGGCCAGGGCACCGGAACTGCGGAAGGCCAGAACCAGCAGTACGACGCCCAGCATCAGTGCCCAGTTGACCGCGCCGATATAGACTTGGCCCTGCTCGTCACTGGAGGTATGGCGCACGGTCATGCGCGGGATGTAGCCCAGCTGGATGGCCTGGTGGGTCAGGGAGAAGGCTCCGGAGATCACGGCTTGTGAGGCGATGATGGTGGCCAGGGTGGCCAGCAGGATCAGGGGCAGCAATGCCCAGTCCGGGGCCAGCAGATAGAAGGGGTTGCGGATGGCCTCCGGGTTTTCCAGCAGCAGGGCGCCCTGGCCAAAGTAGTTCAGCAGCAGGCCGGGCAGCACCAGCCTGAACCAGGCCCGGGCAATCGGTGTGCGGCCAAAGTGGCCCATGTCGGCATACAGGGCTTCGGCGCCGGTCAGGGCCAGGACTGCTGCCCCCAGAATGGCAATTCCCGTGCCGCTGTGCCCGGCAAAAAACCGGATGGCCCACAGTGGATTCAGGGCCTGCAGGACTTCTGGCCGGCGGAGGATGGCGACCAGACCCAGCAGGCCCAGCACACTGAACCAGACCACCATGACCGGGCCGAACAGCCGGCCGATCCGCGCCGTGCCATGGCGCTGGATCATGAACAGGACGACCAGGATGGCCAGGGCCAGCGGAATGATCCTGGGCTGAAGGTCACTGAACGCCAGCTCCAGTCCCTCTACGGCAGACAGCACGGAGATGGCCGGCGTGATCATGCTGTCGCCATAAAACAGCGAAACCCCGAACAGGCCCAGTAGCACCAGGGCATTGCCCAGTCCGGGCCGGTCTGCCGTGGCCCGCCGGGCCAGGGCGGTCAGGGCCATGATGCCCCCTTCGCCCTGGTTGTCTGCCCGCATGACAAAGCACATGTATTTGAGGGAGACCACCCAGAGCAGGGACCAGAACACCAGCGAGAGCATGCCCAGTACGCCGGCCGGGTCGAGGGGCACGCCGTACTGGGGGGCGAAAATTTCTTTCAGGGTGTACAGCGGGCTGGTGCCGATATCGCCATAGACCACGCCAATGGCTGCCAGCAGCAGGCCGGGGCGGGTGGCGGCGCTAGGGGTGCTCATCTGCAGGATCCTTTGCCGGGGTTCCGGCCCGGATGCCAGCCATCCGGGCTGCGGCACTAATACCAAAGAAGGTCGGTGGAGGCCCAGACCTTTTTACCGGTGCGGGCCACGACTTCAGCGCTGCTCCAGTCTGCCCGCACCGTCTTACGCCCTTTTTGCCGGGCCGGGGCAGGGCCGCCAAAGTACTGGCCTGCCAGGTCCATGGAGGTCTTCGGCCAGCGCGGCCTGCCTTCAATAATCGTTCCGCACATCACAGTACAGTCCAGCCTGCGGAGCTCACCATGCATAACAACAAGAATATTCCGGTCCTGTCCCGGTCTGCCCGGGGGCTGCTGGCCAGCGCCCTGCTGGGGCTGTCCGGGGTTTCTTATGGTGATCTGCTGCTGTACGAGAAAAACGATACGACCTTTTCCACGGACGGTTATATGAACACCTTCTACACCAGCAGCAAGGTCAACCGGGACGGCAAGCTGTACGACCGGCGCCAGGCCCGGGTGCGGATGGGCTATCTGCCCAACTGGATCGGTTTCAATTTCAAGCGGGAAAACTATGAAGGGCTGACCATCGGCGCCCGGGCCTCGTTCTGGGTGTCGATCAACGACAGCCAGTCCGACGGAACCAGCACGGCCATTGATGTCCGGCAGTTTTACGGCACCTTTGGCGGCTGGTGGGGCGAGGTGCTGTTCGGCAAGGACTTTGGCCTGTTTTCCCGCTCCAACATCATGCTGGACGAAATGCTGTCCAACGTGGGTAACGTCAGTGACACCCTGGGGCTGGTGGATGGTGGCGGGGTGAGTTTCGGCAACATCGGTACCGGCTTTCCCTATCCGTTCCCGACCTCGCAGATCACCTACCGCAATAACGAATTGCTGGTGAAGGGCCTGCGCCTGGCAGTAGGGGTCATGGATCCCTATGACGCCAGCCAGGTCGATGAAACGACCAGCACGGTGGGTGCCAACCAGTCCTACCAGAACTCGCCGCGCTTCGAGTTCGAGACCAGCTACCACTTTGATGTGGGTGCCTCGAAAATTTACGCTTGGGTCAATGGCCAGCAGCAGAACTCCAAGAACACCAACAAACAGGTCAAGAATGTCGAGTCCAAGGGGCTGGGGTATGGCGTGCAGTTCAAGCATGGCCCCTATACGCTGGTGACTTCAGGCTTTAACGCCAAGGGCATCAACCCGTTCTTTACCAATAACTATGGCAAGGCTGCGCTGCGCAATATCGACAGCCACGGCTATCTGGTGCAGGGCTCCTGGAAGTTCTGGGAGAAGAACAAGATTGCCCTGTCCTATGGCATCACCAAGGATAATGGTAACGGTCTCGGCCACAAGGCGGACTACTCCACCAAGGGCGTAGCGTACACCCGCACAGTCAATGACAACCTCAAGCTGCTGGCGGAGTACACCAAGTACCACATCAAGGACCGTGACGGCAGCACCCTGACCGAACACACCAATACCATGGCCTTTGGCGCCGTGCTGAGCTGGTAAGCCAGCACAGGCTTTGCCCTGCCTCTCTGGCAGGATGATAATTCCAGGCTGTTTGGGCCGAGAGGGAGCCTGCTCCGTATGCAACATGCCACCGATGTGGTCCGTACTGCCAGTTCAGAGGCCCGGGATGCCGAAACAGTCGCCCAGGATCTGGCCCGCCAGCTGATCTGGCCCCAGCTGGGCTTTGTGCTGTTTTTCTGCTCGGCCGAATACGACCTCAAAGCACTTGGTCTGGCACTGGAGCAGTATTTTGGCGGCCTGCCGGTGGTTGGCTGCACCACGGCCGGAGAAATCACGCCGCAGGGCTACGGCCACCGCTGCATCACCGCCATCGGTTTCAGTCATCTGCATTTTTCAGTGGCCTGCGGCCTGATCGAGGAGATGGAGCGCTTCAGCCTGATTGAGGCCCAGCAGCTGCTGGAGCGACTGGTCAATGACTGCCGGGCCAATCCGCTGGCGCCGATTCCCGACCACAGCTTTGCCCTGACCCTGTTTGATGGCCTGTCCAGCCGGGAGGAAATGGTGCTGGCTGCCCTGAGTGCCGCCTTTGGCCGGATTCCCCATTTTGGCGGCTCGGCAGGCAATGACCACCGGCTGGCCCATACCTATGTCTATTACCGGGGCCGTTTTCACAGCGGCTCGGCCGTGGTGGTGCTGGTCAATACCTGGCTGGATTTTGAGGTATTCAGCACCCACCACATGCAGCCCACTGGCGAAAAACTGGTGGTGACGCTGGCAGACAGTGCCAGCCGCACCGTGCATGAGCTGAATGCCGAGCCGGCCGCCCAGGCCTATGCCCGCCTGATTGGTGTGCCGGTCAGGGCCCTGGAAAGTGCCTGCTTTGCCAGCCATCCGCTGGCGGTCCGTATCCGCGACCGTTACTACATCCGTGCGATCCAGAGGGTCAATGATGATCTCAGCCTGAGTTTTTACTGCGCGGTCGAGAATGGCATTGTCCTGACCGCGATGCAGCCGGGACCACTGCTGCCCAATCTGGAGACCCTGTTCGAGGGGCTTGGCCAGCGTCTGGGGCCACCGCTGCTGACCATTGGCTGTGACTGTTTCCTACGCCGGCTGGGTGGCGAGCAGGAAGGGGTTGCCGAAACCATTTCCGCCTTTCTCCGGCAGCACCGGGTGATGGGTTTCAACACTTACGGGGAGCAGTGCAATGGCCTGCATCTCAACCAGACCTTTACCGGAGTCGCCATTGGCCAGCCCGGACACCTCCGCCGCTGATCCTGCGGCCCGGCTGGAACAGCTGGAGCAGGAAAATCACCGGTTGCGGCGGATCAATGCCGCGCTGATCGAGCGGGTGGAGTCCCGCTCGGCGCTGCCGGATGATGCCTATGCCGCTTTCCACTATTCGGTGGAGCTGGCCGAGCAGGTCCGCGAGCGGACTGATGCGCTGAACCAGGCCATGGCCGAACTGAAGGCCAGCAACCGGCTGCTGAGCGAGTCCCGGCAGCGGGCAGAGACGGCCCACCAGTACCTGATTGATGCGATTGAAAGCATCTCGGATGCCTTTGTCCTGTTTGACAGCGACCAGCGGATTGTCCTGTCCAACCGCCATTTCAAGGCCTTCTGGGCACAGAGCCATACCCGGATCATCAGTGGCATGCGCCTGGCCGAAATCCGCCTGCTGGCGGAGAGCACCGGGCTGATCGTCGAGGCCTACGGTGGCCAGGGAGATGGCCAGACCCTGTACCGCCTGCGTGATGGCCGCTGGGTACAGGTCAGCGAGCGGCGGACCCGCAATGGCGGGCTGGTGATTCTCTATACCGACATCACTGAACTGAAGCATAGCGAATCAGTGCGGCGCGAACAGGCCGTGGCCCAGAAGTCCCATCTGCTGCAGCGGGCGGTGGATAACCTTTCCCAGGGGGTGGCCATGGTCAGCGCGGATGGTTCGCTGGAGCTATGGAACCACCGTTTTCTCGAATTGTGCAATCTGGGTACGCTACCGGCCCGGAGCAGCTTTGCCGAGGTGATGTCCCGGGGTGATATGCCGCTGCTGACGCCGGCCAGCCGGGATGCGGAGGGCCGGCTGCTCCAGCAGCAGGAGCAGCCGCTGGCCGATGGCCGGGTGGTGGAAGTCCGGACCCATCCGCTGCCGGCGGGGGGATTTGTCAATACCTTTACCGATATCACCGAGCGTTACCAGCATGCCGAGGCGCTGCGCCAGAGCGAGCGCTGGATCCGGCTGATTACCGACCATGTCCCGGCGCTGATTGCCTACCTGTCTGCCGAGATGGTGTATGAGTTCACCAACAAGGTGTACGAGGACTGGTATCACTGGCCCCGGGGCGCCATGCTGGGCCGTACCATCCTGGAGGCCCATGGCGAGGCCCACTGGCTGCGCCTGCAGCTCTATCTGGAGCGGGCGCTGCAGGGCGAGAGCCTGAATTTCGAGGTCCAGGAGGTCAATTTCCGGGGCCAGGAACGCTGCCTGCTGCGCTCCTACGTGCGCAACCGGGATACCCAGGGCCAGGTGGTGGGCATCTTTGTCCTGATCCGCGACATTACCGGGCGCAAGCGGACGGCCGAGGCCCTGCACCAGGCCTATCAGAACCTGGAGCAGCGGGTCAGGGAACGCACCAGTGAGCTGACGGCGCTCAATCATCAGCTGCGCCGGGAAATCGAGGAGCGCAGCCAGGTGGAGACCCGGCTGCGCGAGGCCAAGCGGGAGGCCGAGGTGGCCAACCTGTCCAAGACCAAGTTTCTGGCGGCGGTCAGCCACGACCTGCTGCAGCCGCTGAATGCGGCCCGGCTGTTCACCAGTGCCCTGCTGGAGGCCCGTGATCCGCTGGCCGCCACCGGGCTGGTCCGCAACCTGAGCAACTCCCTGGATGATGTGGAAAGCCTGCTGGGTACCCTGGTGGACATGTCCAAACTGGATGCTGGGGTGATCCGCCCGGACATCACCACCTTTGCGGTCAGCGAGCTGCTGGGCAACCTGGCCGCCGAGTTTGCCCGGCTGGCCGCCAGCGAGCAGCTGCAGCTGCGCTTTGTGCCCTGTTCCGCGCTGGTGCGCACGGATGTCCAGCTGCTGGCGCGCATCCTGCGCAACCTGCTGACCAATGCCATCCGTTACACCCGTCAGGGGCGGATCCTGCTGGGCTGCCGCTGGCACCGGCAGAGCCTGTCCATCGAGGTGCTGGATACCGGGGTTGGCATTCCGGAGGACAAGCTGCAGGAAATTTTCCTGGAGTTCCGGCGGGGTGAGCCCCAGGGCGGCCAGCAGGATCGCGGGCTGGGTCTCGGGCTGGCCATCGTGGAAAAAATCGCCCGGATGCTGGGCCACCGGGTCCGGGTATCTTCTGTGCCGGGCCGGGGCTCGCGCTTCAGCATCGAGGTGCCGTTAAGCCGTCAGCTGCCCGTCCGTCACCCGTCCGTGGAGGTGGACGCGGTGCCGACACTGACCGAGCGGCTGGTGGGCGCCCGGGTGTGGGTAGTGGATAACGATGCGGCTATCTGTGCCGGGATGCGGACCCTGCTGGATAGCTGGGGCTGCCAGGGGGTCCCCGCGCTGGGCGAGGAGGATCTGGCCCGCCAGGTGGATGGCTTCCATGCCGATGCCGACCTGCTGATTGTGGACTATCATTTGGACCAGGGGCACAACGGCATCGAGGTGGTCAGCGCGGTCAATGCCCGGCGGGCCCGGCCATTGCCGGTGCTGATGATTACCGCCAACCATGGCAATGAACTAAAGCAGGACCTGAAAGGGCTGGGGTATACGCTGATGCACAAGCCGGTCCGGCCCATGAAGTTGAAAACGGCCATGATCCACCTGCTGGACCGGGAAGGCCGTCAGTAAGCGCCGGGCATTACAGGTTGTCGGGAAAGCGCCAGTGCTCGAAATCCTTGGGGAACAGCATGCCGGCATCCCCCCGGGGGCCGGTGAAAACCTGGCGGAGCCGGGGGGCGCCGAGCTTGCCCTCCGGGTCAAGGCTTTCAATTTTGTCCAGGGCCTCCAGCGATTCTTCTTCCCGGCCCAGCCGGGCCAGGTTGTAGGCATAGGCGGTCAGCGACTGCAGCCAGAGCCGGGTATAGGCATGCCAGTGGCGGAAGTCGGCCATCCCGGGTGTGACCTGACGCCAGTCCGCCGGCAGCCCGAGGCGGGGTGACAGCCATTCCATGCAGGCCTGTGCCCAGTGGGCCGCTTCCAGGGAGCGGCGCCGGTAAAAGTAAAAACGGTAGGCAATGATCCGCACGCCCAGGGTATCCGGGGCCTCATCGATCAGTTCCCGGACCAGCCGCTCCGAGGCTTCCGAGTCTGACCAGCTGGCAAAGATGTCCCGCAGCCGCTCCTGCATGCCAGGAGGCAGGTTGTTCTGGAAATTGTAGGGTTCGAACTGGTAAATCCGGGCGGTCTGGCGCGGGCGGGCCGGGTGGTCGGTGGAGCCGGACATCTGTTCCTCCTGGGCGGTGGTTAGCGGCTGGCGGATGTGCCCGGCGGGGGTTCGCCATGCAAACACCCGGCAAGCTCGGCCTCACCCAGCCGATAGCGACAGAACGTCTGGTAGACGTAACGGGCTTCTCCCGCCCGATCCAGTCCGGCAAACCGCTCCGGACCGACCAGGCGGGCCGCC
>DIDB01000111.1 GCA_002417905.1 Pseudomonadaceae bacterium UBA5811 | reverse complement strand
CGAGCAGGCCTGGCTGCTCGGTTATGCCCTGCAGCAGGCACAGGCCCTGCGCCTTGAGTGTCCCCGGCTGGTGCAGCTGCAGCAACAGCTGCTGCAGCGCCTGCAGGTGCTGGACCTGCCGCTCAACTGACTGGCCCACGGAGAATGCCCATGTCACTGCACCAGTATCTGGAAAACCTGCCCGTGGGCCGCAAACTGCTGGTCGCCATGCTGGTGCTGCTGGTCGCCGTACTGCTGACCGCCAATCTGGCCTTTATCAGTGCGGCCTACTGGATTTCCCGGCAGAGCGTCGCCCCCCAGGCCCTGCAAAGTCTGGCCGCACTGGTCGCCACGCCAGAGCTCAGCCAGACCGCCCTGCGCTCCAGGGACTCAGCCCGGGAGCTGCTGAAGCGGCTGGCCAGCTATACCGCTCTACGGGCCGCCGCCATTTACGACGCGGACGGCAACAGTCTGGCCCGACTGTACCGGGGCCACGCCATGAAACTGCCTGACCGGCAGACCGGACTGTCCAGCTGGCAGCCGGGAGCCTTTTACAGCAGCCTGCAGGTTGAGCTGTCCAGCAGGGATGGCCAGCCGCCTGGCCATCTGTTACTGGTAGCCCGCCTCGGGCTACCGCCGGCTTTCTATACCGGCATGCTTACCGCCAGCCTGGGCATCCTGCTGGTCAGCATCCTGCTCTGGCAGCTGGTATCACGCCAGATCCGCCGCCTGATCACCCGGCCCATCCGCCAGCTGGAAGCGCTGACCCGCCAGGTGACCCGGGAAAAAAACTATGCCCTGCGGGCCCGACCCGGAACCATGGATGAGATCGGCCACCTGACGGAGGCTTTCAACCACATGCTCAGCCATATTGAAGCCCGGGAGCAGCAGCTGAAGCAGGCCCGGGATGATACCCAGTCTGCCCTGGAGCGCTCCGAGGCGCTGACCGAACAGACCCGCCGCTCCCACCGCCAGCTGGAGCAGGAAGTCCAGGTGCGCAGCCGGATGGAGAAAAAGCTCACCGGTTTCCAGCGTTATCTGAACAGCATCATTGACTCCATGCCCTCAGCGCTGATTGCCGTGGATGAAGCGTTACAGGTAACCCAGTGGAACCAGCAGGCCAGCCTGCTGTCTGGCACCGCGCTGGAGGATGCCGTGGGCCAGCCGCTGCTGTTTGCCTTTCCGGACCTTGGGCCCTGGCTGGGCCAGATCCAGAATACCGCCCGACAGCAGAAAGTGGCCCGGGTGGAACGGGTTTGCTGGCCCTGTGACCGGGCCCTGCACACCCATGAACTGACTTTTTATCCGCTGGTGGGCGGGGGCGGACTGGGTGTTGTCATCCGTATTGATGACATCACCGAGCGGATCAGTCTGGAGGAAATCCTGGTCCAGTCGGAAAAAATGCGCTCCGTGGGCAGCCTGGCCGCTGGCATGGCCCATGAAATCAACAATCCGCTGGGTGCCGTACTGCACAACGTCCAGAACATCCGCCGCCGGCTGTCGCCCGACTTGCCCCGCAACCGGGAGAGTGCCCGGGAAACCGGGGTCCGGCTGGAGGCGATCAACCATTACTTGCAGGCCCGGGAGATTCCACAGCTACTGGATGGTATCCAGCAGGCCGGAAGCCGGGCAGCACGGATTGTCACCCATATGCTCAGCTTCAGCCGGATGAGCCGTCGCCAGCGAACAGAAAGCCAGCTGCCGGTCCTGATCGGGCAGACTCTGGAGATTGCCGGCAATGACTTTGCTCTGGCTGAAGGCTTTGATTTCCGGGCCATCGAGATTGTCCGTGACTTTGATCCCCAGGCCGAACAGGTGCCCTGTATTGCCAACGAGCTGGAGCAGGTGCTGCTCAATCTGCTGAAAAATGCGGCCCAGGCCATTCACCAGCGTCCAGGCAGTGCTGCAGGCCGCATCATCCTGCGCACCCGCCGTGTCCCGCCCTGGATTGAAATTCAGGTGGAAGACAATGGCAATGGCATGCCCGAAGAGGTACGCCAGCGGATTTTCGAACCCTTTTTCACCACCAAGGAGGTTGGCCAGGGGACCGGACTGGGGCTGTCCGTGTCGTACTTCATCATCACCAACAACCACAAGGGCCAGATGGAGGTGCAGTCCAGACCGGGGCTGGGCTCCGTGTTCACCATCCGCCTGCCACTGGCACCAGCCGGACCGGATACCCCGAAAAAGCCAACGCCCGGCACACAGGCCGGGCGTCGCTGACCCGCCGGAACGGCAGGCTATCCTCAGATCTTGCCAACCAGATCCAGGGACGGGGCCAGGGTCTTGTCGCCCTCTTTCCACTTGGCCGGGCAGACTTCACCCGGGTGGCTGGCCACATACTGGGCCGCCTTGACCTTGCGCAGCAGCTCGGCGGCATCACGGCCCACGCCACCGGCATTGACTTCCACGATCTGGATTTTGCCCTGGGGATCAATCACGAAAGTCCCCCGGTCAGCCAGACCGGCCGCTTCGATCAGCACATCAAAGTTGCGGCTGATCTGGCCGGTGGGATCACCCAGCATCGGGAACTTGATCTTGGCAATGGTTTCCGAGGTGTCATGCCAGGCCTTGTGGGTAAAGTGAGTGTCGGTCGAAACACTGTAGATTTCCACGCCGGCTTTCTGGAATTCGGCATAGTGGTCAGCCAGGTCGCCCAGTTCAGTCGGGCAGACAAAGGTGAAGTCAGCCGGATAAAAGAAGAAAACCGACCATTTGCCTTTCAGGTCTGCTTCGGTCACGTCCTTGAAAGCGCCATTGTGGAATGCAGTGGCTGTAAAGGGTTTAACTTCGGTATTGATCAGAGACATGCCTGTTCTCCTGTTTTTGGGTGGTGCTACCTTACCTCAGCCATACCCGGCCGGCTGATTGATTGAGCCCATCATCAGGATTGACCCAGTCAATCGGCAGCCAGATACGGCGGGATACCTCAAATTCAGCATTCTGCAGGCCACAGGCCCCGGATGGCCGCAATCCCCCGGGCTCCGGCCTCACGGGCCACGGGCAGTTCAGCCGGGCCCAGTCCGCCCAGCAGATAGACCGGGCAACTGGCCCGCGCCACCAGCGCATGGGCCTGCTCCCAGCCCAGCGGCGCAGCCTCCGGATGCGAGGCCGTCGGCTGGACCGGCGACAGGGTGACAAAATCCACCCCCATGTCCGCCGCCAATTGCAGCTCCTCTTCATCATGACAGGAGGCGGCCAGCCAGCGTTCCGGACCAAAGGGCCGGCCCCGGGCCGCATGACGGCGCAGCTGGCTGGCCGTCAGATGCCAGCCCGCCGAGGGAAAATCACCCAGCCATTCAAAAGGCCCCTTCAGCATCAGCCGGGCCCGGCCCGCGCAGAGACCTGCCGCATCCACGGCCATATCCCGGTAATCCGGATCAAACATGTCCGGTGCCCGCAGCTGCACCAGCCGGAGGCCGGAGACCAGCGCCTGGCGCAGGCCCTTCAGCAGCCCGGGCCGGTCCAGGCCCTGTGGGGTGATCAGATAGCGGTCCGGCAGGCGGACGGCCGCCAGGATCGCCCGGTTGCTTTCCGGAAAGGCATACTCCGGAAGATCCTCCGGATCAACCCAGCGCAGCGGCTGGCCTTCGGCGCCCCGGGGCTCGCCGTCATGCCCGGTCACCTCGAAAACCTCCAGTTGCAGGCCCGGCTGCTGGACCCGGATCAGCGGCTGGCTCTGGCTGATGCCAATGTCCAGTTCTTCACGCAGTTCGCGGGCCAGCGCAACCGCCGCAGACTCGCCCGCCTCCCGCTTGCCACCGGGAAACTCCCAGAGTCCACCCTGGGGCTTGTGCTCCGGCCGCCGGGCGATCAGCACCTGCCCCCGGGCATTGCGGATAACGGCAACCACCACCTGCAACGGCTCGCTCATACCCTTTCCACCCTCAGGTCCGGTACTCGGCATTGATTTTCACGTACTCGTGGGAAAGATCCGTGGTCCAGATGGTTTCACTGCACGCCCCCCGGCCCAGCTCGATGCGGATGGCAATTTCCGGCCGCGCCATTACGGCGGCCCCCTGCTCTTCGGTATAGCTGGCCGCCCGCCCGCCCTGCTGGACGATACAGACATCGCCGAGGAACACATCAATCCGGCTGACATCCAGCTGGTCAACCCCGGCCCGGCCCACAGCCGCCAGAATCCGCCCCCAGTTGGGGTCCGAAGCAAACAGCGCGGTCTTGATCAGCGGTGAATGGGCCACGGCATAGGCCACATCCAGGCACTCCTGATGGCCCGCTCCGCCATTGACCTGTACTGTCACAAATTTGGTGGCGCCCTCACCGTCACGGACAATGGCCTGGGCCAGTTCCATGGCTACCGACTGGACAGCCTCTTTCAGCAGGCTGAACAGCTCGCCACTGGCCGCAGTGATTTCCGGCAACGACGTCTGGCCGGTGGCTACCAGCATGCAGCAATCGTTGGTGGAGGTATCCCCGTCAATGGTGATGCGGTTGAAGGAGCGGTTGACTGCATCCCGCAGCAGATCCTGCAACACCGGCCGGCTGACCCTGGCATCCGTGGCGATATAGCCCAGCATGGTCGCCATATTGGGCCGGATCATTCCGGCACCCTTGCTGATACCGGTAACGGTGATGGTCTGGCCGGCATGCTGGAAACGCTGGCTGGCCCCTTTGGGCAAGGTGTCCGTCGTCATGATGCCAGTGGCTGCTTCCGCCCAGTGATCAACCCTCAGGTCCGCCAGGGCGGCTGGCAGGGCAGCTTCAATTTTTGCCACAGGCAGCAGCTCGCCAATCACGCCGGTGGAAAACGGCAGCACGACATCTTCCGGCTCGCCCGTCAGGGCGGCCAGGCGGGCACAGGTCTGACGGGCGGCCAGCAGACCGGGCTCACCGGTTCCGGCATTGGCATTGCCAGTATTGGTCAGCAGGTAGCGCACCGGACCTTCTACCCGCTGCCGGGCCAGGCTCACCGGAGCCGCACAAAAAGCATTCAGGGTAAACACCCCCGCAACCACCGAGCCCGGAGCACAACGCATCACCACGACATCCTTGCGGCCCGGGCGCTTGATGCCTGCCGAAGCAATGCCCAGCTCAAAACCGGGAACCGGATACAGCCGGGGTAATGGACCGAGACCAACAGCCATGGGGAAAGCTCCTGAAGAAAAAACAGTCTGGGAGGGAACGATAGAACAGATTCAGGGATTTGCGTGACAGCCTGATCACCGCCGGACCGCCCGCAGGGCGCCCGGCTGGCAGGGCTGTCGCCGGGATCAGCTGATCCGGCCGTGACAGTGCTTGT
>DIDB01000184.1:6041-6488 GCA_002417905.1 Pseudomonadaceae bacterium UBA5811 | reverse complement strand
AGCTGCATGGCCGGCGGGAGCGGCGGGAAATCCAGCTGGGCGCCATGGCCTGGAGTGCCGTGCAGCAGCGTCAGCCCCAGCAGGCCAACTTGTGGCGGCGGCTGCAGCGGATGGGATTGCCCGCCGGCATTTCCCGGGAGTTGCTGGACCGGGTAAACGGAATTGTCCGGCCGGAGCAGGCCTGGCGGACCATCCTGGCTCATCTGGCCCGGATGGTCCGGGTCCAGCCGGATGATCCCCTGGAGCAGGGTGGGGTAATTGCCATGGTGGGTCCGGCGGGTGCCGGGAAAACGACGACCCTGTCCAAGCTGGCGGCCCGCTATGTGCTGCAGCATGGTGCCCGGGATATTGCGCTGGTAACCATGGACAATTTCCGGATGGGGGCCCAGGAGCAGCTGAAGACGCTGGGCCGGATTCTGGATGTGCCGGTCATTGCGGTGGGTGCTG
>DIDB01000184.1:0-5778 GCA_002417905.1 Pseudomonadaceae bacterium UBA5811 | reverse complement strand
GCCATATGCAGTGCGGGCTGGCAGGCTGTGTGATTACCAAGGCGGATGAGGCCGGTACACTGGGCGAGGTACTGGGTATCGTGGCCAGCCAGCGGCTGAACGTGGCCTGGCTGGCTGATGGTCCGCGGATTCCGGATGATCTGCATCGGCCGAAGGCTCATCAGCTGGTCAGCCGGGCCGTCAGCCTGCAGCTGGACGAGGAACCCGGTTCAGATGTGATGGCCCACGTACTGGCCGGTCTGTATGACAGAAACGCCCGGCAGGCCTGCTGAGCTGGCCGGGATGAATTAACAGGCAGGGCGCCCGGGCGCTACTGCTGGTGTTCCGGGCAGACAGCCGGGGCCAGATAGCAAGGTGAAGTGGACATTATGGGAATGCACCCTGTTCAGGTAATTGCGGTAACCGGCGGCAAGGGGGGGGTCGGCAAGACCGATGTATCGGTCAACCTGTCGCTGGCGCTGGCGGACCTTGGCCGCCGGGTCATGCTGCTGGATGCGGACCTCGGGCTGGCCAACGTGGACGTCATGCTCGGGCTGACGCCCCAGCGGACCCTGGCCGATGTGATTGCCGGGGACTGCGAGCTGCGGGACGTCCTGCTGATGGGGCCGGGGGGGGTCCGGATTGTTCCGGCGGCTTCGGGTACCCAGAGCATGGTTCACCTGTCACCCATGCAGCATGCGGGACTGATCCAGGCCTTCAGTGACATTGCGGACAATCTGGATGTACTGGTCATTGATACGGCGGCCGGGATTGGTGATGGTGTCATCAGCTTTGTCCGGGCTGCCCAGGAAGTCCTGCTGGTGGTGACAGACGAGCCCACGTCCATCACCGATGCCTATGCCCTGATCAAGCTGCTGAACCGGGATTACGGCATGAACCGCTTCCGGGTGCTGGCCAACATGGCCCATACCCCGCAGGAAGGGCGAAACCTGTTTGCCAAGCTGACCAAGGTGACGGACCGCTTCTTGGACGTGGCCCTGCAATATGTGGGGGCCATTCCCTATGACGAATCGGTGCGCAAGGCCATCCAGAAGCGGCGGGCCGTTTACGAGGCCTATCCGCGCTGCAAATGCTCCCTGGCATTCCGGGCTGTTGCCCAGAAGGTGGATGCCTGGCCGTTACCGGTCAATCCGCGCGGGCATCTGGAATTTTTTATCGAACGTCTGGTGCACTCTGCCGAGGAGCAGCCCGCATGACCACAGCCGAGCTCCACAGGTACTACGCCCGGCCCGGGGCCAGTGATTCCAGAGGACAGCTGGTCGAGCAGTATGCCCCGCTGGTCAAGCGGATTGCCTGCCACCTGCTGGCCCGGTTACCAGCCAGCGTGCAGCTGGATGATCTGGTTCAGGCCGGCATGATTGGCCTGCTGGAGGCATCCGGCAAATATGATGCGGCAAAGGGTGCCAGCTTTGAGACTTATGCGGGCATCCGCATTCGTGGCGCCATGCTGGATGAGGTGCGCAAGGGCGACTGGGCACCCCGTTCGGTACACCGCAATTCGCGCCGGGTGGCAGAGGCCATCCGGGCTGTTGAGGCCCGTACTGGCCGGGATGCCCGGGATCAGGAAATTGCGGCTGAGCTGGGCAGCAGCCTTGACGACTATTACAGCATTCTTGGTGATACCCGGGGCAGCCGGCTGTTCAGCTTTGATGACCTGTTCCAGCCCGGGGCGGGCGGTGAGGGCAGCGAGCTGGAAAGCGGTGGCTCCGGGCCATCCATGGCCCTGGAGGATGCGCGCTTTCACCAGGCCCTGGCCGAGGCGATTGATGGCCTGCCGGAGCGGGAAAAGCTGGTGCTGTCGCTTTACTATGACGAAGAGCTGAACCTGAAGGAAATCGGGCAGATACTGGGCGTCAGTGAGTCAAGGGTAAGCCAGTTACACAGTCAAAGTGCTGCACGTTTGCGTGCGCGTCTGGGAGAATGGCAGGCCAGCTGAGCTGGCCCGTTTGCCGGATCCGGGATTTTCAGGAGGTTGCTTTGGACAAAAATATCAGAATTCTCATTGTTGATGATTTTTCAACCATGAGACGTATTATCAAAAACCTGTTGCGCGACCTCGGGTTTACCAATACCGCCGAGGCGGACGATGGCACTACGGCATTGCCCATGCTGCGCACCGGAGAGTTTGATTTTCTGATTACCGACTGGAACATGCCCGGCATGACGGGCCTTGACCTGCTGAAAACAGTCCGGGCCGATGAGCAGCTCAAGCATATGCCGGTACTGATGGTGACGGCCGAAGCCAAGCGCGACCAGATCATCGAGGCAGCCCAGGCCGGGGTGAACGGTTATGTGGTCAAGCCATTTACGGCTCTGGTTCTCAAGGAAAAGATCGACAAAATCTTTGAGCGCGTTAATGGTTGAGGTCCAGCAGTTGCCGCGAGGGTGATATGGCAGAACATGAGCAGGCCATGGCGGACTTCGGGGAGACCCTGAAAGCCCATGCCCACAGGCTGGTTGAGCAGCTGGAGCAGGGCAGTTTCAGTGAGGCGGTTGATACGATCCATCAGCTCAACCAGGCCCGGGACTACGGGCTGTATATCGAGGTTGGCAAGCTGACCCGGGAGCTGCATCGTGCCATTGTCAAACTGGATCTGGATGTCCGGCCGGACCACAACGAGTCCTCCCAGGTTGCGGACGCCAGCGACCGGCTGTCCTATGTGGTCAGCATGACCGAGAAAGCGGCCAATCGCACCATGGATCTGGTCGAGGAGTGCGCACCGCTGGTGAATTACCTCAACTACGAGGCCCAGAGCCTGTCGGCTGACTGGAAGCGTTTTACCCGGCGCGAGATGAGTGCCGAGCAGTTCCGCGAGCTGGCCAGACGGATCGAAACCTTTCTGGACCGCTGTCTGCAGCACAGCAGCAAGCTGTCTGATGACCTGCAGGATATCCTGCTGGCCCAGGACTTCCAGGACCTGACCGGCCAGGTGATCAAGCGGGTTACCCAGCTGCTCAAGGATGTGGAAGGCAATCTGCTGCAGCTGGTGGTGGCCGCTGCCGAGGTGGAAAAATTCACCGGAATTTCCCATGACTACGGCCAGCTGAGGGAAGAACAGAAGCAGGGCGAGAAAAAAATCCCCTCGCAGGGTGAAGGTCCGCAGATGAATGTCGATAAACGTGAAGATGTCGTCAGCGGACAGGACGATGTAGATGATCTGCTATCAAGCCTTGGTTTTTAGGGGATGCCTATGAGTTTCGACGCCGATGAAGAAATCCTGCAGGATTTCCTGGTAGAGGCTGGCGAGATTCTTGAGCGGCTTTCCGAACAGCTGGTAGAGCTGGAAAGCAGTCCCGATGACATGGATCTGCTGAATGCCATTTTCCGTGGTTTTCATACCGTAAAAGGTGGGGCCGGTTTCCTGCAGCTGCATGAGCTGGTGGAGTGCTGTCATAGCGCAGAAAACGTGTTTGATATGCTGCGCAAGGGCGAGCGCCGGGTTGATTCGGCCCTGATGGATGTGGTGCTTCAGGCCCTGGATGCCATCAATGCCATGTTTGCCAGGGTCCGGGAGCATCAGCAGCCCGATCCGGCCAGTCCGGAGCTGCTGGCGGCCCTGGCCAGTCTGGCCCAGCCGGGAGGTGGAGCCGATGCTGTCCCGGCCATACCGGTAACCGTACCGGAGCCGGTGGCCAGTCAGGCACCTTCTCCTGCCCGGGTTGCGCCTGCGGAAGCTGCGTCCGGAGATGCGGTGGATCAGGAGTTCGAGCAGATGCTGGACTCGATTCCGGAGCCGATGCCGGTTGCGGAGGATGAGCTGAGTGGCCCGGTTCCGGCCGATGAAATTTCAGATGCCGAGTTTGAGGCCCTGCTGGACCAGTTGCACGGCTCGGGCAAATTTTCTCCGGAGTCTGCAGCGGCTTTGCCCGCCGGGGCGGCGGGAAGGGCGGATGAAGAAGCTCCACCCGCTGGAGCTGGTGCGGATGAAATTACCGAGAATGAATTTGAAGCCCTGCTGGACCAGCTGCATGGCAAGGGCCGGTTTGCCGGTCAGTCCGGTGCTTCGGGAGCGGCGGTGGCCCCGGCGGCTGGCGGCGTGTCTGCGCCGGCCAGCCCGCCTGTGGCGAATGGGCATACACCAGACGCTCCGGCCAAAGCGGCCAGTCCGGATGAGCTGATCTCGGAGAGCGAGTTTGATGCCCTGCTGGACCAGCTGCATGGCAAGGGCAAATTCAGCCCGCCGGTAGCTCATCTACCCGCAGCAGCCGCAGCAGCGGCTCCACGCTCACCGGCAGCCCCGGCCCCTGCCGGGCGGCCGGCCCCGGAGGCGGTGGCGGCTCCCCATCCGGCGACCCAGCCCACACACACCGCACTCAGTGAAGCCGAGACGACGGTACGGGTTGATACGGCCCGGCTGGATGAAATCATGAATATGGTGGGTGAGCTGGTGCTGGTGCGTAACCGGCTGGTCCGGCTGGGCAGCAAGAGTGGTGATGAGGTAATGGCCAAGGCCGTGTCCAATCTGGATGTGGTTACGGCGGATCTGCAGACCGCGGTGATGAAAACCCGCATGCAGCCCATCAAGAAAGTGTTTGGCCGCTTTCCGCGCCTGGTCCGGGATCTGGCCCGTAGCCTGAACAAGGAAATCAGTCTGGAGCTGGTCGGGGAAGATACCGATCTTGACAAGAATCTGGTTGAGGCCCTTGCTGACCCATTGGTGCACCTGGTCCGCAATGCGGTTGACCACGGCATTGAAGCACCGGATGACCGGGTGGCTTCCGGCAAGCCCAGGGTCGGTCGGGTGATTCTGTCCGCCGAGCAGGAAGGTGACCATATCCTGCTGATGATCACTGATGATGGCAAGGGCATGGATGCGGAGGTTCTGCGCAACAAGGCGGTGGAAAAAGGTGTGCTGGACCGGGAGGCCGCTGACCGTCTGAGCGATGTGGAGGCCTTTAACCTGATTTTCGCTCCGGGCTTTTCGACCAAATCGGAAATTTCCGATATTTCCGGGCGGGGCGTGGGTATGGATGTGGTGAAAACCACGATTACCCAGCTGAATGGTACGGTCAGTGTCTCCTCGCAGAAAGGGGCCGGCTCCCGGATCATTATCAAGGTGCCGCTGACACTGGCCATCATGCCGACACTGATGGTTATGCTGGGGCATCAGGCTTTTGCCTTTCCGCTGGTCAATGTCAATGAAATTTTCCATCTGGACCTGTCCCACACCAACGTGGTGGATGGTCAGGAGGTCGTGATTGTCCGGGACAAGGCCCTGCCCCTGTTTTACCTCAAGCGCTGGCTGGTTCCCGGCACCCGTCCGGATGAGCCCTGTGAGGGGCATGTGGTGATTATCGGTGTCGGGACGCAGCGGATCGGCTTTGTCGTTGACCAGCTGGTCGGGCAGGAAGAAGTGGTGATCAAGCCATTGGGGAAAATGCTGCAGGGGACGCCCGGCATGGCCGGAGCTACCATCACTGGAGATGGCCGCATTGCCCTGATCCTGGATGTTCCCAGCATGCTCAAGCGGTATGCCCGGCGCATCTGAGCCAGCTGCCGGATTATAACAGGGGCGGCTGCAGGCCAGACCGTCGTGCCAGGGAGTCATGTTGCATGTCTATCAAGATTCTGGTCGTCGATGACTCCGGTTTTTTCCGGCGGCGTCTGACCGAGATCCTGTCGGCGGATGCCACGCTGGACGTGGTGGGAACGGCCAGCAATGGCCGGGAGGCCGTAGAGCAGGCCCTGCTGCTCCGGCCAGATGTCATCACCATGGATTATGAAATGCCGCTGATGGACGGCATTTCTGCGGTCAGGCACATCATGCAGCGCTGCCC
>DIDB01000205.1 GCA_002417905.1 Pseudomonadaceae bacterium UBA5811 | reverse complement strand
GCCATCAGCCACGCCCTCCTTTTTCTGCTTTGCTGGCGACAGTCCGGGCTTCCGACAGATCATCCGGGGCAATGTTCAACAGGCGCAGGGCCCTGGCCAGTACCCGCCCGGCCACGGGTGCGGAAACCAGCCCCCCGTAATAGTGGCCGGTGGCTGGCTCGTCGATCATGATCACCATGGCAATCCTTGGATCAGAAACCGGGGCAATACTGGCGAAAAAGGCCCGGTAGGCGCTCTGGGTATAGCCCCCGTGCCCGGTAATTTTCTTGGCGGTACCGCTCTTGCCTGCCACATGATAGCCCGGCACTTTGGCCCGGGCACCGCCACCACCCGGCTCTTCAACCACTGCCTGCAGCATGTTCAGGACCGTGCTGGCCACCTTGGGATCAATGACCTGTTCGGCCGGTCTGGGCTTGTCCAGCTTCAGCAGGGACAGCGGTACGCTCTTGCCACCATTGGCCAGCACGGCATAAGCGTGGGCCAGCTGGGCGGCCGTCACGGACAGGCCATAACCATAGGCAAAGGAGGCAATTTCCGGTTCGCGCCAGCGCCGGTGCACCGGCAGCCCGCCAATCCGTTCACCCGGGAAACCCAGCCCGGTATCCTGGCCCAGCCCCACCTTCTGCATCACGCTGTACACCGGCTCAACCCCGATATTCAGGGCAATCTTGCCGATCCCGACGTTACTGGATTTTTTCAGGATCCCGGTCAGGTCCAGCAGCCCGCCCCTGGAAACGTCACGAATGGTGTAGCGGCCAATATGGATCAGGCCAGGGCTGGTATCCACCACTGAATCCGGCTGATAACGGCCCGTCAGCAGGGCAGCGGTAATGGAAAAGGGTTTAACTGTGGAGCCCGGCTCGAATACATCCACAAGAGCCCGGTTGCGCATGGCCGAAGGCTTGAGATTGCGCCGGTTGTTGGCGTTATAGGACGGCTGGTTGGCCATGGCTAGAATCTCGCCGGTCCGGACATCCACCATCACCAGGGTGGCGGACTTGGCCTTGTTCTCGATCAGGGCATTGCGCAGCTCGCGGTTGGCCAGATACTGCAGGCGCAGATCAATGGACAGGGCCAGCGTTTTGCCCGGCTTGGCGTTACGTACCACCTGCACATCCTGGATCAGCCGGCCCCGGCGGTCCTTGAGCACCTGACGCCGCCCCGGCACACCGGCCAGCCATTCGTCATAAGCCAGCTCCATACCTTCACGGCCACGGTCATCAATATCGGTAAAGCCAACCAGATGGGCAGCCACATCGCCCGCCGGATAAAAGCGCCGGAACTCCTCCTGGGCATAGACTCCCGGCACCTTCTGTTCCAGCACATACTGGCCCTGTTCCGGCGTCAGGCCCCGGGCCAGGTACATGAACTCCCGGCCTTCCGCATCCCGGATCCGCCCGGCCAGCGCCCTGGCATCCACCTTCAGGGCAGCCGCCAGATCAGCCCAGCGCTCCCGGGCCGGTCCCAGCTCCTTGGGATTGGCCCACAGCGCGGTAACCGGTGTGCTGACTGCCAGCGGCTCACCATTGCGATCCGTGATCAGCCCGCGGTGGGCCGGGATGGGAATATGCCGGACACTGCGGGCATCCCCCTGCACTTTGAGGAAATCCTGGTTGAGTACCTGCAGATCAACAATCCGCCAGGCAATCACCGCCACCAGCAGCAGCAACAGGCCCAGAATGGTCCGGAACCGCCATGGATAGAGCCCTCCGTCCAGTTTCATCATGGCGTGACCATCCTGACGTCTGCCGTATCCGGTACCCGCATGCCCAGCTTGCCCGTGGCCAGCTGCTCTACCCGGCCATGGGCCGTCCAGGTGCTCTGCTCCAGAATCAGCCGGCCCCACTCGGCCTGGGCGTGATCGCGGATCGTCATCTCACTGAACAGCTCATTGAGCAGCAGGCGGCTGATATGGGTGGTATAGGAAATGGCCAGCCCGGACAGCAGGATGCCGGCAAACAGGATCAGCATCAGCAGGCTGCACCCCGGAAGCCGGCGAACAATGCGGTTCATCGCAGTTTCTCCGCTACACGCATCACGGCGCTCCGCGCCCTCGGATTGCGGGCCAGCTCACCGGCCGAAGCATAAACCGGCTTGCCCGGCAGGCGCAGCCGCGGCTCAAAAGCCGTGGTCCGCACCGGCAGATCCCTGGGCAGATCATCCGCTTCCCCCCGGACCTGACGGCGCATGAACTGCTTGACGATCCGGTCCTCCAGCGAATGGAAGCTGATCACCACCAGCCGTCCGCCCGGCCTGAGGACCGCCATCGCAGCCTCCAGACCCAGCTCAAGGTCAGCCAGCTCATTGTTGATATGGATCCGCAACCCCTGAAACGCCCGGGTAGCCGGATGCCGGCCCTTTTCCCAAGCCGGATTGGCCGCACCCAGCACCTGGGCCAGATCAGCGGTGCGGACAAAAGGCCGGACCGCCCGGCGGCCGACCACCGCCCGGGCCATCCGCCGGGCAAAACGCTCCTCGCCATAAGTCCTGAATACCCGGGCCAGCTCGTCCTCCGGCACATCGGCCAGCCACTGGGCCACACTGATGCCCTGTGCCGGATTCATCCGCATGTCCAGAGGGCCATCCTGCTGGAAACTGAACCCCCGCTGCGGATCATCCAGCTGCGGCGAAGAAACGCCAAGATCCAGCAGGATGCCATCAACGCCCGAAGTCCAGCCCCGGGCTGCCACGGCACCGGCCAGTCCAGCAAAACTGGTCTGCATTATGGAAAAGCGCGGATCGGTAGCCGCCAGGGCCTGGCCGGCAGCAATGGCCTGGGGATCCTTGTCCAGCCCCAGCAGCTGCCCTTCAGCACCCAGCTGCTGCAGCAGGTGACGGCTGTGACCACCCCGGCCAAAAGTTCCGTCAAGGTAATGGCCGGATGGCTGTACGGCGAGGGCAGCGATGGCCTCATCCAGCAATACGGTGATGTGCTGCAGGCAGGTATCAGGATTCACAGGATTTCAGCTACACATTCTTCCGGCAGATCGCCAGACTGGTTAAGGGCGGCAGATCTGCCATCTGTTCTTGTTTCCCGGCGGGCGGCAGCCTGCCATTGCTTTCTGCTGGCCCGTCCATGGCCTCCCGACAACAGCAAAACAGCCCCTGTGGCAGTCCGGAGCGGTCCCTATCAGGTTTTCCGTCTCCACCTGCGCTCACAGGGGCTGCAAAAACTGTCTGCTTCCGGTTTCACTGCCTTTTGTCACTATAAAAATGCCGTCCCGGTATCGTCAAGGCAGCTTGCCTGGCCCTTTTTTTCAAAAGGACGGCTATTGATCCGGAGCAAGTCCCCGGGCTGTTTTCTGGCCAGAGCACCAGGAAACAGCCCGGGGTCACAGGCACACCAGAAGACCTGCAGATTAAAGAGCGAAAAAGGCCGAGAGCCAGTCTGTAAGCCGGGTTCTGTCGTGGACAGCCATTCATCTGCGACGGCCATCACTGGCCGCCTCCAGCAACCTACCCGGACCCGGCGCGGGCCACGCCAGCGGGTCCCTATTTGGTCTTGCTCCAGGTGGGGTTTACCTAAGCCACGGACTGTTACCAGCCGTGCGGTGCGCTCTTACCGCACCTTTTCACCCTTACCGGCGCCGAAACGCCCGGCGGTTATTTTCTGTGGCACTTTCCGTAGGCTCGCGCCTCCCAGGCGTTACCTGGCACCTTGCCCTGCGGAGCCCGGACTTTCCTCCCCCTCCAGATGCAGGCATCCGGAGACAGCGACTGTCCAACCGACTCTCGGGCCGCAGAGCATAGGGAGAAAGCCGGCGCCTGGCAAGAACCTGTTACGGCGTGCCAGACCCGCGGCGCTGCAGGGCCAGCGGGTACAGCAGATTTTTCCGGATGCCGGTAATTTCTGCAGCCAGCGCAGCAGCCCGCTTCAGCGGCAGCTCCTGGCACAGCAGATCCAGAATCCGCAGCGTTTCCGGGTCCGCCACAGCTTCATCATCGGCAGGTGGTTGCCAGCCAGCCACCAGCACGACACACTCCCCCCGCTGCTGGTTGGCATCAGCAGCAACCCAGCCACACAGTTCGCCCAGTGGAGCCCCTTTCAGCGTCTCAAAGGTTTTGGTCAGCTCCCGGGCCAGCACGGCTGGCCGCTCACCACCCAATATGCGGGCAAGATCCTCCAGCATCTCCAGCAGGCGATGGGGCGCTTCATAAAAAATCAGGGTGCGGGCCTCCTCGCGCAGCCCGGTCAGCCGGGACTGGCGCGCGACAGCCCTGGCTGGAAGAAAACCCTCAAAAACAAACCGGTCCGACGGCAGGCCTGCCGCAGACAGTGCGGCAATCAGGGCACAAGGCCCCGGCACTGGAACCACCGGAATCCCGGCACTCCGGGCCTGGCGGACCAGATTGAAGCCCGGATCGGAGATCAGCGGTGTCCCGGCATCCGAAATCAGTGCCACATCGTCACCCGCCTGCAGCCGTTGCAGAAAGCGGCCGCTTTCGCTCCGCTCATTGTGTTCATGACAGGCCGCCAGAGGCGTGGCAATGGCAAAATGCTGCAGCAGCCGGGCCGAGTGGCGGGTATCTTCGGCCGCAATCAGGCTGACCTGCTGCAGGACCTCCAGGGCACGGCGGCTGATATCCCCCAGATTGCCAATTGGCGTGGCCACTACATAAAGTGTGCCGGTTTTTCCCGTTGCCCCCACGGCAGTCATGGCCACAGCGCCCTCCAGCCAAAAATGGCATTGTATCCCGTTTCTGTTGACTGACGTCGCCGCACTGCCATGGAGCAGTTACAATCCGGGCCCTACGCGATCAGTCAGGAATCCAACCATGATGGCCCGCTTGCGCCTGCTTCTATCTTTCGGTCTCGTCGCTCTCGTCGTTTCCGCTTGCAGCAGCCCTTCCTCCACACTGGGAGAGCTGCCCCGCACGCCGCAGGCCAACATCCAGCAACTGCTGCAACAGGCTGACAGCAGCAGCAATCCCGGCGAAGCCAGCCTGCTGCGCCTGTCGGCTGCCGACCAGAGCGTGCGCCAGGGCAATTACAGCCAGGCCCGCCAGATCATGCAGCGGATTGCACTGGAAACCCTGAAGCCCGGCCAGCAGATTTTCGCCTATACCCTGCTGGCCGAACTGGAGCTGGCCGAGCAGCATCCCGAGCAGGCACTGGCTGCCGCCAGGCAGCCCTGCTTCCAGCGGCTGGCCGAAATGCCGGCAGAGCAACAGATCCGCAGCCATCTGGCCCGGGCCCGCAGTTTCGAAGCCAACCAGCAGACCCTGTCCGCCCTGCGTGAGCGGGTATTCATGGGCGCACTGCTGAATTATCCCCGGGCCATCCGTGAAAACCAGGAGGCCATCTGGAGCCTGGTGTCCATCCTGCCCGATAACCAGCTGCAACCCACCGGTGACACCGATCTGGATGGCTGGCTGAAACTGTCCTCCAGCCTCCGCCAGGCAGGCAGCCTCAGCCAGCAGAAACAGGCCATCAACCACTGGCGGCAGAAACATCCCGAACACCCGGCGGCCCGGCAACTGCCTGCTCCGCTGGCCAGGCTGCTGGAAATGACAGAGCAGCCCATCGGCCGGGTGGCCCTGCTATTGCCCCTGCAGGGCAAGCTGGCCCCGGTAGCCCAAGCCCTGCGCAATGGCTTCCTGACCGCCCACCTGCAGGCCCAGACAAACGGTAATCCGGCGCTGGTCACCATCAAGCTGTATGACAGCAGCCAGCTCGGCTCGCTGGACGCCTTTTACCAGCAGGCCAGCGCCGACGGCATGCAACTGGTCATTGGTCCTCTGGAAAAAGAACTGGTCCGGCAACTGGCCAGACGGCCACAACTGCCCCTGCCGACCCTGGCCCTGAATTACAGCGACAGCGATACCCCCCAGAAACAGCCTCCCCAACTGTTCCAGTTTGGACTGGCCGCTGAAGATGAGGCCCGGGAGATTGCCCGCCAGGCCTGGACTGACGGCCATCGCCGGGTTATTGCCCTGACCCCGGATGGCGAATGGGGTACCCGCATCCGGGATGCCTTTAACCGGACCTGGCAGGAGCTGGGGGGATCCCTGATTGCCGCCGAGCCTCTGGCTCCGCCCGTAGCCATGGCCAGCCAGGTGGCCACGCCGCTCAAACTGCGCAACAGCCCGGGCCGACCGGCAACTGGCCCGGCCCACGA
>DIDB01000003.1 GCA_002417905.1 Pseudomonadaceae bacterium UBA5811 | reverse complement strand
CGCGGCCGGCGGCTTCAACGGGGCCGCCGTTGCCGCGGATGCCGCAGAAGGCGGGCTGTCAGTCCGGTTCGCAGAGCCGCACGACCTGGCCAGCCACGCCGCCTCCGCCGGCAGCAAACGGGGCCACGGCGGGATGCGCTACGTGGAGCGGCATGAATTCCGCCTGGTCCGTGAAGCGCTGGGCGAACGGGAGATCCTGCTGGCCCGGGCACCCCACCTGGTCCGGCCACTGCGGTTTATCCTGCCCTGGCGGCCTCACCTGCGCCCGGCCTGGCTGATCCGCCTCGGCCTGTTTCTCTATGACCATCTGGCCCGGCGCAGCCAGCTGCCCGGCTCGCAGCGGATCCAGCCGGGACCGGACAGCCCGCTGCAGCCCGACATCCACCAGGCTTTTGCCTACTCCGACTGCGCGGTGGACGATGCCCGGCTGGTAGTGGCCAATGCCATGGCCGCCCGGGAACAGGGTGCCCGGATCTGGACCCGGACCCGCTGCAGCCAGGCCTGGCGGGCCGACGGCCTCTGGCAGGTCCGGCTGGAGCATCAGGGCCAGCCGCTCCGGGTACGCGCCCGGGCACTGGTCAACGCCACCGGCCCCTGGGCCGCCCGCTTTATTGAAGACGCCCTGGGCGAACGCTCACCCTGCCCCCTGCGGCTGGTCCGGGGCAGCCATCTGGTGCTGCCCCGGCTCTATCCCGGCCAGCAGGCCTATATCCTGCAAAACCCCGACCGGCGGGTGGTGTTCGTCATTCCCTGGCTGGAACAGTTCAGCCTGATCGGCACCACAGACTGCGACTACAGCGGCGACCCGGCCAAAGTACAGATCAGCGAAGCTGAAATCACCTACCTGCTGGACAGCGTCAACCGCTACTTCCGCCGGCCGGTCCGCCCGGCCGATATCCGCCACAGCTATGCCGGCGTGCGCCCGCTGTTCGACGACGGCTCCGGCAACCCCTCGGCCACCACCCGCGACTATCACCTGGCCCTGTCCGAAACGGACGGCCAGCCGCCGCTGCTCTCCATCTTCGGCGGCAAGCTCACCACCTATCGCCGGCTGGCCGAAGCAGCCCTGCACCGGCTGCACCCCCACTTCCCGCAGATGGGGCCGGACTGGACAGCACACCAGCCCCTGCCCGGCGGCGAGCAGCTGGACAGCCCGGAACAGCTGGCCCGACAGCTGCTGGAACAGCATCCCTGGCTGCCCGCAGAACTGGCCAGCCACTGGGCCAGCCACTACGGCCAGCGCTGCTGGCTGTTGCTGCAGGACGCCCGCTGTCTGGCCGATCTGGGCGAGCCGCTGGGCGGCCTGCTGTATGCCCGGGAAGTGGATTACCTGCGCAGCCATGAATGGGCCTGTACCGCCGGGGACATTCTCTGGCGCCGCACCCGGCTGGGCCTGTTCCTTCCTCCCGGCCAGACCCGGCAGCTGCAGGCCTGGCTGGACCGCCATCCGCACCCCGGAACACCCTGAACCATCGAGGAATGCGCCATGCCCCGCCTGTCCTGCCTGTTGCTGCTCCTGCTGACCGGTCTGGCCGGCACAGCCCATGCTGGCTCCCAGAAAGTACTGCTGTTCGGCATTGACGGCCTGCAGGCCGAGGCACTGGAGCGCCTGGTCCCGCCCCATCTGGAGGCCCTGCGCCAGCGGGGTGTCTATTCTGGCCAGAGCTGGGCACCGGACCATTCGCTGAGCGGCCCGGGCTGGGCCACCCTGCTCACGGGCACCGAACGCGACCGGCATGGGGTACAGGACAATGAGTTCGGCGGGCGGGACTTTATCTATGCACCCCATGTTCTGACCCTGATCGAACGCCAGAAGCCCGGACTGGTCACGGCCTATGCCTACAACTGGGGGCCGCTGTACCAGATTTTCCAGCCGATGGCCGACCTGCAGTACAGCGGCCCGGCCGGGGATGATGCCCGGCTGATTGACCAGGCCGCCACCTGGCTGCGCCAGCGCGATGATCTGGATGTGCTGTCCACCTACCTCTATAACCTAGATGAAACCGGGCACCGCCATGGCTTTGGTGCTGACGTCCCGGAATACCGCGACCAGCTGCTCCGGGCCGATGCCGCTCTGGGCCGGCTGCTGGCCGCCATTGAGGCCCGCCCGCAACGGGCCCGGGAAAACTGGCTGATTCTGGTGGTGACCGACCATGGCGGCTCCGGAACACAACACGGGGAAAACCGGCCGGAACACCGGCGGGTACCGCTGATCCTTGCCGCTGACCGGCTGCCGCCCCAGAGCGGAGCCTTCCTGCCTCTCGGCCTGCGCCAGGTGGATATCGTACCGACCCTGCTGCAACATCTGGGACTGCCGGTCCATGGACTGGATGGCAGGCCCTGGCAGGCCAGGCCCTACCGGTTCCGCACCGGCCAGAACCTGCTGGCCAACCCGGATGCCCGGTATGGCGTGCCCCATACCGATCCCAACTACGACCCGGATATTCCCGGCTGGCACAAAGGGGGACGCCAGACGGTCATGACAGCAGCCAGCCTCGGTGTAGCACCGCCCCGGACCAGCCCGCTGTTTACCGGGCTGGGCACCGGCTCCCTGACCCAGCGGATTCCACTACCCGCCCAGGCGGCCGGCCGGCCCTTCCACCTGCAGGGCTGGCTGGGCAGCTCGGCTCTGGCCCAGCACAACCTCCAGCTGCACCTGCGCTTCCGGGGCCGACTGCCCCGCGCCGCGCTGGAAGATGCGCAGGGTGCCAGCCACTTTTTCCGGGGTGATCAGGTCGAACGCTTCGACTATCAGAGTGACCGGGTCAGCCCGGACTATCCACAGCGGATTGCGGATGCCTGGCCCGGGCTGGAGCGCTTTACCGGTGGTGCCCGTGATCTGGATGCTGCTTTCAGCACCGGCCGGGACAGGGCCTATTTTTTCAAGGGCAACCAGGTGATCCGCTACGACCTGCAGCAGAAACGGGCTGATCCGGATTATCCCCGGCCGGTTACCCGGAGCTTTCCGGGACTGGAACGCTTTCGCGGCGGACCGGTGCCGCTGGATGCGGCTCTGGCAATCAATGACCAGGAAGCCTGCTTTTTCAGGGGCAGCCAGTTTATCCGTTATGACCTGGTTCAGCGCCGCCCCCTGCCGGGTTATCCCCAGGAAATTTCGGCCCTGACCTGGCCCGGACTGGAGGTCTGGCCACAAGGCATTGATGCCGCAGTGCGCCGTGACCAGGACACTGCCTACCTGTTCAATGGCCACGAATACCTGCGTTTCAGCCTGAAACGTCACAGTGCCGACAACGCCAGCCCCCGGCCGCTGGATACCTCCAGCTGGGTGGGGCTGCAGCAGTTCAGCCAGCCCTTTCTGGGCACCGCGCTGCTGACCCGCGCCGAACAGGATGGCCAGCTGCACCTGCGCCAGTTGCAGGGCCATATCCCGGCGGGCAGCGACGCCGCCGAAATCGAACTGCGCTTTATCCACAACGGCAGCGGCGGCTTTCCCTTTGCCACGGATCTGGAGTTCCGGGTTGAATAAGTAGCAGCCCCACATATCCGGTAATCTTTCTGACCGCCCAGGACCCGCAGCCTGACCCAGATACCCGGGAAATCTGCCAGACATTCAGCCAGGATAGACCTCCCGGTTTACTGACGGTCTGGAGAGGTTCATGTCCCACAACCCCGCCCCTGCCTGGCACAGCCTGGACAGCCAGCAGGTCAGCCAGCAGCTGGCCAGTCCCGAAGAGGGGCTGTCCCTCCATGAGGCAGCCACCCGCCTGCAGCAGCATGGCCCCAACCAGCTGCCGGCAGCCCGGCGCCGCGGACCGCTCCGGCGTTTTCTTGCCCAGTTTCACAATATGCTGCTGTACCTGATGCTGGCCGCGGCCAGCATCACGGCCCTGCTGGCCCACTGGATCGATACCGGGGTGATTCTGGCCGCTGTGGTGGTCAATGTGATCATCGGCTTTATCCAGGAAGGCAAGGCCGAGTCCGCACTGGATTCAATCCGCCAGCTGCTGGCCAGCCAGGCCACGGTAATCCGCAATGGCCAGCGCCAGACCATCGCCACCACGGCGCTGGTACCCGGCGACCGGGTGCTGCTGGCCGCCGGTGACAAGGTCCCCGCCGACCTGCGGCTGGTTTCCAGCAAAAACCTGCGGATTGATGAGTCAGCCCTGACCGGCGAATCCGTGCCGGTGGACAAGTCCCCGGCCTGCAGCGCCGCAGAGGCACCACTGGGTGAACGCCAGGGGTTGGCCCACTCCGGCACCCTGGTGGTCCATGGCACTGCCACCGGCATCGTGATTGCCACCGGCAGCCAGACCGAGCTGGGCCGGATCAGCCAGCTGCTGCATCAGGTGGAGAGCCTGAATACCCCGCTGCTCCGGCAGATTGACCGCTTTGGCCACTGGCTGGCGGCAGTGATTCTCGGCCTGTCCGTACTGGTATTTGCTGCCGGCATGCTCTGGCGCCAGCAGGCCGCCGGTGACATGTTCATGCTGGTGGTGGCCCTGGCCGCTGCCGCCATTCCCGAAGGCCTGCCCGCCGTCATCACGGTCATGCTGGCGCTGGGCGTACAGCGCATGGCCCGCCAGCATGCCATTATCCGCCGCCTGCCCGCCGTGGAAACCCTGGGCTCGGTGACGGTGATCTGTTCGGACAAGACCGGCACCCTGACCCGCAACGAAATGACCGTGCAACGGCTGGTCACTGCCAGCCACCGCTACCGGATGGATGGCAGCGGCTACGCGCCCACGGGCACCGCCACCGATGAAAACAGTGGCCGCTGGCCGCCGGCTTTTGAACCGGTGGTGCGGATTGCCCGGGTCGCCTGGCTGTGCAATGACGCCCAGCTGCAGCTCCGTGACAACCACTGGCAGTTGCAGGGTGATCCGACCGAAGGTGCCCTGCTCTGCCTGGCCCACAAGCTGGGACTGCCGGCCGCCCATGCCCGGCTGGATGCCATTCCCTTTGAGGCCGAGCACCGTTTTATGGCGACCCTGCATCCCGAAGGTGAAGCCGACCAGCAGCTGATTCTGGTCAAGGGCGCGCCTGAAGTGGTGCTGGACATGTGCAGCCGCCAGGCCGGTTCCGAAGGCGATGAACCGCTGGAGGCCGACTACTGGCGGCGCATGGCTACCGATACGGCCGCCCAGGGCCTGCGGCTGCTGGCCCTGGCCGAGAAAACCCTGACCCGGCCCATTGAACGGCTGGGGTTTGAGCACTGCCAGAACGGCTTCACCCTGCTGGCGCTGGTAGGAATCATTGATCCGCCCCGGGATGAGGCCATCCAGGCGGTGGCCGACTGCCAGCAGGCCGGGATCCGGGTCAAGATGATTACCGGCGACCATGCCGATACCGCCCGGGCTATCGGTGCCCGGCTGGGCATCGGCCTGGGGCGGCCGGCCCTGACCGGTGCCGAGCTGGAGCTGCTGGATGACCGGGCGCTGCAGCGGGTGGCGCTGGAGGTGGATGTTTTTGCCCGGGCCAGCCCGGAACACAAGCTGCGGCTGGTCAAGGCCCTGCAGGCCAACGGCCAGGTGGTGGCCATGACGGGCGACGGGGTCAACGATGCACCGGCCCTGAAGCGGGCCGATGTGGGGGTTGCCATGGGCCAGAAAGGCACGGATGCCGCCCGGGAAGCCGCCGGCATGGTGCTGACGGATGACAATTTTGCCACCATTGCCCGGGCCGTCCGGGAAGGCCGGGCCATCTACGACAACCTGCAGAAATTTGTCACCTTTGCCCTGCCGACCAATGGTGGCGAAGCACTGGTGGTTATCCTGGCCCTGCTGTTCAACCTGGCCCTGCCCATGACCCCGGCCCAGGTGCTGTGGATCAATATGATTACCGCCTGCACCCTGGGCATGGCTCTGGCCTTTGAGGCCGGCGAGCCGGGCCTGATGCGCCGCCCGCCCAGATCACCCGGTACACCGCTGCTGAGCGGTTTTCTGGTCTGGCGGATTGGCCTGGTCTCGGTCCTGATCGGCCTGGCAGCCGTCGGACTGTTCCAGTGGCAGCTGATGCAGCAGGTGCCGCTGGACACAGCCCGGACCATGGCGGTCAACACCGTGGCACTGGCCGAAATGTTCTATCTGCTGAACAGCCGGCACCTGACCGCCAGCGTGCTCAGCCGTGAAGGCCTGCTGGGCAACCCGTGGATTCTGCTGTCCATTCTGGCCTGTCTGGCCGGGCAGCTGCTGTTTACCCACTGGCCTCCCCTGCAGCACCTGCTGAACGCCACCGACCTGACCGGCCCGCAATGGCTGCTCTGCACTGGAGCCGGACTGCTGGTCTTTCTGGCCGTGGAGCTGGAAAAATGGCTACTGCGCCGCCGCCGGGCCTGACCCGGCCGGAGCCTGAAGCCCCGGCATCCTCACTCCAGCGGTACCGAAGTCCTGCACAGCTCCAGGCAAACACGCTTGACGGTCTGCCGCAGCCAGCAGTGCGCCATGTCATTGCTGAAGCGTGGATGCCAAGCCTGAATCACATTAAATTCCGGCAGCACCAGCGGAATCTCGAACTGCCGCAGGCCAAGACCCAGCCGGCTGAGCCGCCACAGGGCATGTTCAGGAATTGGTAATAACAATTCGGAGTCCAGCAGACAGAAGATGGAGCCATGAAAAGAAGGCGTTACCAGCCGGACCTCCCGCCTCAACCCCAGCCGCTCCAGCTCCGTATCAATCGGGCCACGAGCCCGTCCCCGGCGAGATACGCTGATCTGCGGAAACCGGGCAAAGCGGGCCGCGCTAATCTCGCCGGCAAACAGCGGATGATCGCGCCGGGCCAGTCCAACAAAACGGGTTGCAAACAGGGGCTCAGTCTGTACTTCCGGCTCCAGTCCGGGCAACGCCCCGACAAACAGATCAATCTGGTTACGCCGCAGGGCTTCATCGTCATAGTCAACTTCAGGAACAAAGCGCAGGGTGCAGCTTGGGGCCTCTACACTCATGATTTCCAGTAACCGGGTCGCCATGTCCCCGACCAGCACATTGTTGGATCGCAGGGTGAAACACCGCTCCAGACGGCCCAGATCAAACTGCTCACCACAGCTGAACAGCTGGACCGCCTCATCTACCAGGTGACGGACCTGGGCCTGCAACGCCAGCGCCCTTGGCGTTGGCAATAGCGTGCGTCCAGCCCTGACCAAAATCGGATCGCCTACTGCCTCGCGAATCCGTCCCAACGTCCGGCTCATTGCCGAGGCGCTGAGGTGCATCCGCCGGGCCGCAGCGGTCACACTGCCCTCCTCCAGCAGAATATTCAGAGCAATCAATAAATTAAGGTCTGGCAATGCCACACTGGACACTCATCGTAAACAAACAGTCTGGCCGGCACGCGTCCAGTAGCAGATCGGTGCCCGGCTCATGATTTTTGTGTGGGAGCTGTCCAGCCGCCGCCCAAAACCCGATACAGGGTCACCAGACTGCTGGAAACGGCCACCTGGCTGTAAATCAGCGCCTCCTGGGTACCCAGCATGGCCTGCTGGGCATTCAGGACATTCAGGAAATCCACCGCCCCTCCCACGTATTGCAGCCGGGCGTTATCCAGAGCCCGCCGGTTTTGTACCACTGCCCGGTCAAGCCGCTGTTGCTGCTGCTGACTGGTACGGTAATCAACCAGTGCATTATCCACTTCACGCCAGGCGTCCAGCACCGTCCGCTGATACAGGATAGCGGCTTCCTGCTGCTGGGCTTCCCGCAGCGCCAGCCGGCCCTGCAGCCGCCCGCCCTTGAACAGGGGAACCGTAAAGCTGGGCCCGAAACTATACAGATAGCGGTCGCCATGAAAAGGAATAAAGGTAGAAGACTCAAAGCCAAAGGTGCCGTTCAGGGTCACCTGGGGATAAAAATCAGCCCTGGCCACACCTATATTCGCTGTAGCCGCATGCAGGCGGGCCTCCGCTGCCCGGATATCCGGCCGGCGCCGGGCCAGCTCCGAGGGCAAGCCCAGCGGTACAGCCAAGGGAGGGACCGGAATATCCCTGGATGGCTCCAGCTCATGGCGCAGGGTGTCTGGCATGGCCGCAACCAGAAAGCTCAGCGCATTGACCAGATGGGTCTGCTGCTGGTTGTTGGGTGGCAGCCGTGCCTCTATGGTCGCCAGCTGCGCCTCGGCCTGAGCCAGCTCCAGATTGGTCGCCACACCACTGGTATAACGGATCTGCGTTAGCTCCAGGTTATGACGGGCAATATCAATATTCTGCCGGATAACCTTTTCCATGGCCTGCTCTCCGCGCAACTGGATATAGCTGCGTGCCGTTTCGGCCTGCACCATGAGCAGGACTGCCCTCTGGTTTTCTGCACTGGCCTCAAGCAAGGCATCGGCTGACTCGATGTTACGGCGCAACTTGCCCCAGATATCCAGCTCCCACGACGCAGATAGCGCATCGTAACCATGATTAAGTGGCTTGCCATTCCGGCCAGAGGGGTCACGCCGTCCCCGGTTTGACCAGCGCTGACGCTCCATATAGCCATTGGCATCCAGCTCCGGCAGATACTCACCTGTCGCCACCTGCAGCTCGGCACGACTCTGCTGCAAGCGAGTGGTTGCAACCTGCAGGTCCAGATTGCTGGCCATCGCCCGCTTCTGCAGATCGGCCAGCAGGGGGTCAGAAAGCAGCATCCACCACTCGGGATCAAAGGATCCGGCGGTAACCTGGCTAAAGGTTCCAGATAAATCACCCTCCGGCGGCCAGCGCTCCGGAACAGAGCTTTCCGGTGTCCGAAAATCGGGTCCGAGCATACAGCCCGCCAGCGGCAAGGTGACAGCCAGCACGGTCAGCAGCGCTTTCATGGTTGCCCCTCTGCCTGATGCCCAAGCGCTGCAATCACCACATCCAGCAGGCCCGGAGGCTGACCAGCCCCCCGTGTATCAACGGTGGCAATAACTGACATGCCTACCCGCAGCCGGTCAAGAAAAGCCTGACCCGGCTCCAGACGAATCTTCACCGGAATGCGCTGGACAATTTTGGTGAAATTTCCTGTTGCATTGTCTGGCTGCAATGGGGCAAAGCTCAGGCCCGAAGCGGGTGCCAGACTGTCCACATGCCCACGCAGCCTGACTCCGGGGAATGTGTCTACCGTAATACTCACCGGCTGGCCAACCCTGACATGCGTCAGCTGGGTTTCCTGGAAATTGGCGACCACATAGGCTGCCTGCAGCGGAACTACAGCCAGCAGCGTTTCACCGGGCTGGACATGTGTTCCGACCCGGACAGAACGGCGTCCTACCATTCCGCTGATGGGAGCCCGGATCTCCGTGTAGGACAGTTGCAGCTCAGCCTCTTCCAGCCGGGCCTGACGAAACCCCAGCTCAGCCTGGGCCTGCTCGTGGTCAGCCCGGAGCACATCAACCTGCTGACGGGCCGCCTGCAGCGAGGCCTTGGCACCCTCCAGACTGGCCCGGGTGACCCCAACCCGGGAATGAGCTTCCTGGGCCAGCTCCATACTGCCAGCACCCTGCCGGGACAACCCCTCATAACGCCTGAGCTGCTGCTGGGCGAAAGCATGATCCGCCTGGCTTGCATCCACTTGGGCCCGGGCGGCCTCAATACGGGCCTGCTGCTGATCAATATCTGCTTCAATGCGCCGCAGTTTGGCCGTTGCAGCCAGCGCATCGGCCCGGGCTGCAGCCCGGGCCGCTTCATAATCACGCGGATCAAGCCGGGCCAGCAACTGGCCCTGCACAACCTGCTGGTTATCATCCACCAGCAGCTCCACAACATGCCCCGAAATGCGGGGAGCAACCAGCGTCGAGTCAGCACGAATATAAGCATTGTCCGTACGCTGCTCGAGCGCCGGATACAGCAGGGTCAGTCCCAGGAAAATACTCAGTCCGGACACGATCAGGGCAACCATGCCCAAAGATGTCCGGCGCGAAATGGCAAACGGCATAATAAAATCCTCCGGAACATTAAAAATAACGGATGGCCTAGATCAGGCAGCCGGTACGGGAGATGGCACCGAGGGCGGATAGATACGGGAAGGAATGACCGTAATCAGCAACAGCAGCAGACTGGCAATCGGCAACATGAACCAGAAAACGTCAGACAGGGTCAGCACCAGAACCTGCTCATGAATCTGGCGGGCCAGAACCTGTAATCCAGCCGCTGGATCAGCAACATGTCCTCCATAAGGCAATGTCTCCAGATACAGCGCCAGATTCTGGGGAGCATCTCCCAGCTGCCCGGTCATGACATCAGAGTGGAACCGGCCCCGGTCAGTAACCAGATAACTCAGCAGGCTGTGCTCAAAAACCGAAGAAATGCCCCGGGTTGTATTAAACCAAGAGGAAGCAAACACACCCTCGGCCGGGACAACCGCCCCGGTTGCCAGCATCAGTAGCGGAATGATCGCCATCGGCTGCCCGACTATCTGCAGAGCCATCAGGGCGTAAAAATTATGCCGGGTCCAGTCCGTATCCAGATAACTGAAGCCCAGACAGGTCAGGGCACAACAGCTGATACCTGCTGCCAGCACCCAGCGGCAATCTACCCGGGGCAGATTGCATAAAGCCGCCACCAGAACCAGTCCAGCCAGTTGTGGCAGAGCCACCATCAGCATCAGTGGCGCGCTTTCCAGCGGGCGATATCCATGGATATGGCTCAGGTACTGGTTGGGCACCTCAATGATGACGCCCATCATGATCAGAACCCCGGGCAGGGTCAGCAGAGCATGGGTGAAATTGCGGCGCCGGAGAATATCCAGTCTGAAAAACGGCACAGGGTGCGTCCACTCATTAATGAAAAACGCCACCAGTAACCCGCAGCCACCCACTATCAGCATAAAAATCAGTGGTGAATCAAACCAGTTGTAGTGATCGCCTTTCAGCAGGCCAAGAATCACCATGCACAACCCCGGAAGGCCGGTAAGCAGCCCCACCGTGTCAAATTTCTCAAAACGCTCCAGATGCAAGGGATCTTGCGGAAGACCATACCCCACCAGCAGGCAGGCTACGGTACAGAGCGGAATTGCCTGCCAGAATGCCCACTCCCAGCTGGCGTACCCAGTCCAGAGTGCTGCCAGTGGCACGGCAATATTAGGTGTAAAGGTTGCCGTAAACGCATAAGCTCCAAGGCCATACAGACGGACTCCAGCCGGAAGAAAGCGCAGGGCGACAGTCATCAGCATGGGTGGCAGGCAGCCGGCCATCAGTCCTTGCAAAGTCCGGAGCACAAAAAGCGCGGGCAGATCGGGAGCAAACGGGCAGAGAAAACCCAGCACAGCCAATGCCCCGATGCAGAACATGGTGAACCGTCGAATTGAAAAGGTATAGGAACACCAGGGAGCGAATGCCATGGCCGAAACCTGGGCTGCCGAATAACAGGCAGACAGCCAGGAGCCTTCGTCATAACCGATATACAGGTTGCCCCGGATATCCATAAAAGCATTGGCAGCAACATATTCATTCAGCCCCGAAGTGAATGATGCCAGCAGCACTCCCAACAACCCCAGGGTAATCCGCAGGCTTAACCGGTCTGGCGCAAGACCCGCCATACAGCCTCCAGGCAGCAGAACAGCGTCGGCCGGAACAGCCAGCCAGAAAATGCTGAAATTTGTCAATGAAGTTGTGGCAAGTGTATGAGGCACTGACTACAGCGAAAATTGAAACGATTCGAACCAATAAGTGCGTCATACGCAATCATCAGGACATCACTACCAGAGTCGGGCTACCGGAACAGGAAGAGGCTGACGGATCGCGAAAACTGGCCCAGAATTCGCGCAAAGTCCATGTTTACGGAAGTCAGCCATGTCCTTCTCGCTTGGTACACCCATAACCCTTGGTGAATATATTGACCGCTGCATGGCCGACCGCCGGGGCGGAGAGTGGATGGTCTTCAGGGATCAGGACGGATACCGGCTGGATATGCTGCTTTACCCGGTTATCCTGGAGGACTGGATACTGGATGAAGCAGCGCTGGCCCATCTGGAGGAACAGCTCAGGGCGGCGGGTTACCGCAACTGCCTGACCGCCGAGCAGCTGGAAGATACTGTTCTGGAGCTGGAGGCCCGCGATGCCCGTTACGGTCCGGAAGCACTGGAGCAGGCCCTGAACCGTTCCGCCCGGCATCACGGCCAGGCAGCCGC
>DIDB01000065.1 GCA_002417905.1 Pseudomonadaceae bacterium UBA5811 | reverse complement strand
CCTGCTGGCCCTGCTGCTGACCACCCCCTATGTCCGCCCCGGCGGGCTCGGCCAGGTATGGGTGGAGCAGCTGCCGCGCCAGGCCGCCTGGCGGGTGCTGCTGGCCAGCCTGGCCGGCGCCGGACTGCTGGCCGGCGCTCCGGGCTTCGGGGCCGTGCTGCTGGCCATTGCTGCCTTCGGCCTGCTGCGCCAGCGGCTGCTGGTCCGGCTGGGCGGGACCACCGGCGATACCGCCGGGGCCATGCTGGAGCTGGTAGAAGGCATAACGCTCGTCGGCTGGGCAGTCCTCAATCCTTGACCCCTCCGACCTTGGTCTATAAGAATGCCCCCGCCTGTCGCTCCATGTCCCACGTGAGTACTCGAAGACGGCTTGTGTGAACGGGGTTCAGCCAGCCGCTACAAGGTCTTCCAGTACTCGCAGAAACTTCTGCGAGGAACACCCTGATGACGTTGCGTCAATGGTGGAAAATACCGGCCCTGTCTGCCCTGGCCATTGGCCTGGTCCTGCAGGCCGCTCCGGCCAGTGCCGAATACCAGAAAACCTTCCAGCAGCACGGCAAGGCGTCCTATTACGCCCGACGCCTCCACGGCCAGAAAACCGCCAGCGGTGAAGTGCTGGACAACTCCCGGCTGGTTGCTTCCCACAAGACCCTGCCGCTGGGCAGCCGGGTCCGGGTCACCAACCTGCGCAATAACCGCAGCGTGACGGTACGCATTACCGACCGTGGCCCCTACGCCCGGGGGCGGATCATTGACCTGTCCCAGGCCGCGGCCAGCCAGATCGGCCTGCTGCAGGCCGGGGTCGCCCAGGTGCAGCTGGTCCGGCTGGACTGACAGCCATCTGCCGTTTTTTGCCAGAAACTCTTGAAAGCCGGGGGCTGGTCCCCATCTTGTCAATGCGGGATGCCGGACATCGGGTCCCGGATTGACCAGACTCGCTGAAAATCAGGAGACCTTTCATGAGCACATTGACCATGGCCCCGCTGTTCCGCCAGACCGTCGGTTTTGACCGCTTCAACGACCTGTTTGAAACCATGCTGCGTAATGGCGACAAGGGCAGCAACACCTATCCGCCCTACAACATCGAGAAACACGGCGACGGCCAGTACCGCATCGTGGTCGCGGTGGCCGGCTTTGACGAGGCCGATCTGGATGTACAGGTTGAACGCGGCGTACTGACCATTGCCGGTGGCAAACAGCAGGAAGCGGCCAGTGACCAGCCGGAGCAGATGGCCACGCCAGAAGAAGCGGTGACCTTCCTGCATCAGGGCATTGCCCAGCGCGCATTCCGGCTGTCGTTCCGGCTGGCTGACCATATTGAAGTCAGCCATGCGAAGCTGGACAAGGGACTGCTGAGCATTGATCTGGCACTGGTTGTGCCCGAGGCTGAAAAGCCCAAGCGTATCCCGCTGAACGGGGGCAAGCCGCTGCTGATCAACTGACCGGCACGGCCATGAAAGAAGGGGCGTCACGGCGCCCCTTCTGCATTCTGGAGCCGGCCAGCCAGGCGCCGCGGCCAGGCAGGTTTGCTTTCCGGCCAGCGCCCGGCTAACAATGCAGGCCCGCTCCGGAGTCCCAAGGAATTCCCATGGTGTCAGGCCCACGATCCGTCATCAATGCCCAGGTCAGCCCGAAAGGCAGCCTGGAAACCCTGTCCCAGCAGGAGGTACAGCAGCTGAGCAGCGCCGGATCAGGCAGCCTTTACGCCCTGTTCCGCCAGTGCGCGCTGGCCATCCTCAATACCGGCCCCCAGACGGATAATGCCAAGACTACCCTGGAGCTGTACCGGGATTTTGAGGTGCGGATTCACCAGCAGGACCGGGGGGTGCGGCTGGAGCTGCTCAATGCGCCAGCAGATGCCTTTGTCGATGGCGAGATGATTGCTTCAACCCGGGAAATGCTGTTCAGCGCCCTGCGCGACATCGTTTACACCGCCGAACTGGTCAGCCCGCGTACCCAGCTGGACAGTTCGGCCGGCATCACCGACTACGTATTCCAGATCCTGCGTAACGCCAAAACCCTGCGCCCCGGTGTCGAACCGAAAATGGTGGTGTGCTGGGGCGGCCACTCGGTCAGCACCGAGGAATACAAATACGCCAAGCGGGTTGGCCACGAGCTGGGCCTGCGCCGGCTGGATATCTGTACCGGCTGTGGTCCCGGGGTAATGAAAGGCCCGATGAAGGGCGCCACCATTGCCCATGCCAAGCAGCGGATCACTGGCAGCCGCTATCTGGGACTGACCGAGCCGGGCATCATTGCCGCAGAAACCCCCAACCCCATCGTCAACGAGCTGGTCATCCTGCCGGATATTGAAAAGCGGCTGGAAGCTTTTGTCCGGGTCGGGCACGGCATCCTCATCTTCCCGGGCGGGCCGGGCACGGCCGAAGAGTTTCTCTACCTGCTGGGCATCCTGATGCACCCGGACAACCAGGCGCTGGCCCTGCCGGTGATCCTGACCGGCCCGGCCTGCGCCGCACCCTATCTGCAGCAGCTGGATGCCTTTGTTGCGGCGACCCTGGGCGAAACCGCCCGCCGTCACTACCAGATCATTCTGGATGACCCGGCGGCGGTAGCCCGGCAGATGACCGAAGGCCTGAAACAGGTCCGGCAGTTCCGCCGGGAGCACAATGACGCCTTTCATTTCAACTGGCTGCTGCGCATTGATGAGGCCTTCCAGCGACCCTTTGATCCGACCCACGACAACATGGCCCGGCTGGCCCTGCGCCATGACCTGCCTCCCCACGAACTGGCCGCCAGCCTGCGCCGGGCCTTCTCCGGAATTGTGGCCGGTAATGTCAAGGACAAGGGCATCCGGCTGATTGAACAGCATGGCCCTTACGAGATCCACGGCGACCCGGCCATCATGCAGCCACTGGAGCAGCTGCTGCAGGCCTTTGTCCGCCAGCAGCGCATGAAGCTGCCGGACGGTGTGGACTACCAGCCCTGCTACCGGGTCATCCGCTGAGGCTTGACCCAGGCCAGCCCGGTCCACAACCGGGCCTGCCAGAATCACTGCCTGATTCTCTGCCTGCGGAATACCTGCCATGCCTGATGCCCTGCTGCGGGCGACCCTGCTCTGGGTCGTCAGCCTGCTCCCCCTGACCGCCCTGGCCAAAGTGGAAGTTCAGGCCGTATCCCACAAAAATGGCCCGATCCTGGCGGCCCGGATTTCCGAAGACATCGCCCCCGGCGATTACAACCAGCTGCTGCAGGGCCTGCGCCAGCATGGTGGCGGCCACTATGTGCGCCGGCTGGTCCTGCTCAACAGCATTGGCGGCAGCCTTGACGAGGCGCTGCGCATGGGCCGGCTGCTACGGGCCAGCGGTTTCGAAACCCTGGTACCCGGCCAGGGGGTCTGCCAGGGCACCTGCATCTATCTGCTGGCCGCCGGCCATAAAAAAACCGTGCGGGGGGCTGTGGGCCTGCACCGGCCCTATTTTTCCCGGGGTGACTCTGCCCTAGCCCGCCAGCAGGCCGGCAGCCCGGAGCTGGACCCGGCAGCCTACCTGCAGGAGATGGAGATTCCGCTGCAACTGATGGATGATATGGCCCAGCTGGCCCCGCAGAACATGCGGTTGCTCTCTGCCCGGGAGCTGACCCGTTACCGGCTCAACTGATCATCCTGATGGAGTCCTGCCCATGGCTACCCCGCTTGGTCCCGAAGCCTCGGCCCGCTATGCCGCCCGCCTGCTGGAGCAGATCAGCCCGCAGCTGGATGATGCCGGGCTGGCTGCCCTGGCTGACGAAGCCAGCCAGCAGGCGCTGGCCGAAGGCCTGCTGCTGGACCGGGCGGCCGTGCTGTCACGCTTCCGCTGGAAACGCCACCTGGAGCAGATCCGCCAGGCCGTCCGGGCTGAGCCCCCGATGACCAGAGACTGACGGCGGCTCAGCCCCAGCGACATGTCATCACCCGCACCAGTACCGTTTTCCCCTCCCACAGCGCACACGTTGGCACCACCCGGGGAAGAGATTGCGCGGGTACGCGAAGCCATTGAGGCCATTGACCAGCTGCTGGACGGCCTGACCCAGCCAGAAACTGCCTGCCGTCTGGATGTATCGCTGGCCACCGTCGAACGTGATCTGCGCCGCGCCTACCTGCATTGCCTGACACAACCTCCTGGACAGCCATGAACCGTACCGAACCCGCTGGCTGAGCTGCATGAGGCCGAAGCACGTTATCCAGGCCAGTTAAACGCAGCCCGCCATGCACTGGTGACGCTGGAGTGGAAAACTAGTGCCCGGCTACAGACCAATCACCGTCAGCATGATAAAGGTCAGAAACAGCACAAAGTGCGTCATGCCCTCCAGAGCATTGGTTTCTCCATCATTCAGGTTGATCGCCGCCACCAGCAGGGTAACCAGCAGCATCACACTCTGTACCGGCGTCATGGCCATCTGCATCGGCTTGCCTTCCAGCAGGGCAATGGTCTCAACCACCGGGACAGTCAGTACCACGGTGGACAGCGAAGCCCCCATGGCAATATTGATCACCGACTGCATCCGGTCCGCCATGGCCGCATGCAGGGCGGTCAGAATCTCCGGACTGGCGGAGATCACAGCCACCACCAGTGCGGCGACCATCGGCGGCACCGGCAGACCACTCAGCCCGGTACTCAGGGCCCGGGACATCAGCTCGGCCAGCACACCGGTCAGGACCACACCACTGACCAGCAGCCCGATGGCCAGTCCTGTCCTCCCTCCGGATTCCCGCTCATCGGGATGCATGGGCCTGGCTCTGGGCCATTTGCGTTTCTCCGGATAGTTGTAACTGAAAAAATAGCTCTGCGGCCCGGTCTGCATCCGCAGGAACAGCGCATACATCAGGATCATGATCACGATGGTGAAGATGGAGTGCAGATGCCAGCGCTCGGGCGGAATGAACTCCGGCACCAGCATGGAGATGCTGACAGCCGTCAGGATCATGACCCCATAACTGCGGCTGGAGTCGTCGTTATAGGCCTGCTCGCCATGCTTGAGCCCGCCCAGCAGGGCTGACAGGCCGATGATGCCATTGATGTCAAGAATCACCGCCGCATAGATGGTATCCCGGGCCAGGGTCGGTGAATGGCTGTGATTCATCACGATGGCAAGAATGATCACTTCAACCAGCACTGCCGACAGGGTCAGGATCATGGTGCCATAAGGATCCCCCACCTTCCCGGCCAGAAACTCGGCATGATGGGCCACCCGCAGGGCCGTGCTGATAATGGCCAGCACCAGCAGGCCGGCACTGCCCAGCGCCAGCCAGCGGCCCCCGGCCAGCAGGACCGGCTCCAGTCCCCAGGCCAGTCCACCGGCTACCATGGCCAGCAGCAGCAGATATTCTTTACGGAAAAAATCAGGCATGACAAAACCCGTACTGGCCAGTGAAGGCGCCAACTGGTGGCCAGAAACCAGGATCATGCATGGAAACCGCCCTGAAAACCGTATTTTTTTTGCGAGAAGGTTGGCAGGCAAAGGTAAAGGCTTTATGCCACTACCCTGCTTCAGGTTAGTCTAAACCGGAGCGATATAGATCATCCGGATGCCGTTACTGCGGCCATGGCCTTTTCCTCCTTTCTGCTCATGACCATGCTGAACAATGATGATTTTTACCTGGCAGCGCTCCGGGCCCTGCCCTTTCCGGTGCTGATCAAGGATGACCAGCACCGCTACGTATTTGCCAATGATCTGGCCAGCCAGTATCTGGACCCCGGCAAGGCGCCCTTTCTGGGCAAGACTGATCTGGAGTTCTTCCCGGCCGACCATGTCCGGGGCTACTGGGAAATCGACCGGCTGGTCCTGCAAAGCGGCCAGACCAGCGAAAACGAAGAGATTGTTATCGGCCCGGATGGTCAGCCCCAGACCGTCATCACCCGCAAATCCCGGCTGGAGATTGATGGCCAGCACTATATCCTGCTGACCTTTCACGACATCACCCTGCTGCGCCAGATTGAGCAGCAGGTCCGCCATCTGGCCAGTCACGATGGCCTGACCGGACTGGCCAACCGCAGCCAGCTGTATGAACAGCTGCACCAGTTTACGGCCTGGCCGCCTGAACGCCGCCCGGACATGGCCCTGTTGCTGATAGATCTGGATGGCTTCAAGCACGTCAATGACTCACTGGGCCACCAGGCCGGCGACGCGCTGCTGCAGGCCTTTGGCCAGCGGCTGGGTGAGCAGGCCGGCCCGGAGGATCTGGTAGCCCGGATGGGCGGTGACGAGTTTGCCCTGCTGATCCATGGCCGGGATGAGGCCGCGCTGAACAGCCTGTGCCGGCAGATTCTGGAGGCTGCTGCCCGCCCCTTCAGCGTCATGGGAGCCCATGCCTTTGTCGGGGCTTCCATCGGTGTTTCCTGGCTGGAAAAAGATGAGCCGGTGGTCAGCGAGATGATCCGCCGGACAGACCTGGCGCTCTATGAAGCCAAGCACCAGGGCAAGGGCGGCTATGTCTTCTACTCCAGGGCGCTGGACACCAGCCTGACGTACCGGCGCCAGCTGGAAAGCGAGCTGGCCAGTGCCCTGGCCAAAAATGCGGGCCTGCGCTGTGTCTACCAGCCACTGGTCAGCAGTCAGGACCGGCGGATTGTCGGCCTGGAGGCACTGGTGCGCTGGCACAGTGAAACCCGGGGTGATCTTGGACCAGACCAGTTTATCCCGGTGGCCGAATCGTCCGGACTGATCATCCGCCTTGGCGAATGGATCTTGCGCCAGGCCTGCCGGGATGCCAGGGACTGGGCCATCGAATTTCTGGCGGTCAATATCTCGCCGGTCCAGCTGCGCGACAGCTGCTTTGCCGACCGGGTGCTGGCTATCCTGGACCAGGAACAGTTCCCGGCCGGACGGCTGGAGCTGGAGATTTCCGAGGCGGTACTGGTCAACGCCAGTGAAGCCAGCCTGCAGCAGCTGGGCCGGCTGCGCGAAGCCGGGGTCAACCTGTCCCTGGATGACTTTGGCAGCGGTTATTCCAGCCTGCGCCTTCTGCGGCAGCTGGAGCCGCACATGATCAAGATTGACCGCGCCTTTATCCAGCCTGCGGCAGATGCCCGGATCTCGACAGTGATTGTCGAGGGCCTGGCCCGGCTGGGTGCCAGCCTTGGCATCAGCGTGGTGGCCAAGGGCGTCGAACAGCCGGAACAGTGCAGCTTTATGGTCAAGGCCGGCTGCACTGGCCTGCAGGGTTTCTATTTTTCCCGGCCAATGGAAGCCGGCGAGATTCCGGCCCTGCTTCCGGCGGACCCGGATATATCTCAGAACGCCAGGGTGCCCGACAGCTGAAACTGCCGGGCCTCGCCCAGTGACACGTAATAGCGGCTGGCACTGGAGGCGTAATAACGCCGGTCGAACAGATTTTTGATGTTCAGCTGCAGGCCCAGCTCATGGCTGCCCAGCCGGGTATCGTAAGTAGCAAACAGATCACTGACCGCATACCCCGGCAGGCTGAACGAATTGTCACTGTCTCCGGCCCGCCGCCCCACATAGCGCAGTCCGGCTCCCGCACGCAACTGGCTGGCCCCCAGAATGGCCCCGAAATCATGCACCGCTGACAGTGATCCAGTATTGCGGGCCACGTTCTGCAGCCGGTTGCCTTTCAGTTCAGGGTCCCTGGTGACCCGGGCATGGGTCCAGGCGTAGCTGCCAATCAGGCTCCAGTGCGGGCTGAGCTGGCCGCTGACATCCAGCTCCACCCCGTAAGAGCGCACCTTGCCCGCAGCACGGCTGTAGGTATCGCCATTGCTGTCCAGCTGGCTTACCAGCACATTGCGCTTGTGAATGTCGTAAAGCGCCAGACTGGCCGTCAGCCAGCCGGGAATATCCAGCTTGCCGCCAATTTCCACAGAGCGGGCTTCCTCGGGCAGCACGGCGCCACTCAGCACCTGGTTGTTGGCCAGCGGCGAAATGGTGGAGTTGGGCTTGAACGAATAGGTGTAGCTGCCATACAGCGACATCTGGTCATTGATCTTGTAAACCAGCCCGGCCCTCGGGGTCCAGCGGTGCCCCTTGAGGTTGGTGTTGGCCTGGAACGGCCGGCCGCGCCCGGCCAGCTGGTTATAGTGCTGCCAGCGGGTGCCCAGTACCAGAACCCAGTGGTCGGTCAGGTGGGCCGAGTCCTGCAGATAGGCCGAGTAACTGCGCAACCGGTCCAGCTGGTGGCTCTGGGTATCATCCACCTGGTCAGAGGTGCTGATCTGCCCGTAATCCGGGTCGGTATAACTGAACGTCGAACTGCTGCCCCGGATCATGTCACGCCGGAAAATCCGCCGCCGCTCAAAGTCAAAACCGGTCAGCAGCTCATGGCGCAGGCCCAGCAGCTCAAAGTCACCATTCAGGCTGAGCCGGGCCAGATGGTCGCTGCTGACCGCACCCCGGGTAGCATCCACCCGGCGGGTCAGGGTCTGGGTGGTGGCATTGACCGCAGTGACCCGCGCCTGGTTGTCATCATAGGTTTCCCGGGTCCAGCCGTAGGCCAGCTGGCCTTTCCAGTGCTCATTCAGGGTCTGGTCGATGCTGAAGCGCAGCAGGTCGGATTTCCCGTCGGTGATGTTGAAGCGCTCATCCAGCCGCCGGGTTTTGGGGATATTCAGCGGCCGGTTGGTCAGCGGATTGATCACCGTGCCCCGGTCAAAGGGATACCGGAAATCCCGGTGCTCGTAATTCAGGTTTACCCGGGTCCGTTCGCCATACCAAGCCAGCGAGGGACTGACCACCGTTTGCCGGGTGGTACCAAAGTTGCGCCAGTAATCCTCATCCTCATAATCCACCACCAGCCGGTAGGCCAGTCCGGAATTGCCCAGCGGCCCGGTGGTATCCAGGGTAGTACCACCGCCGCGCCGGGCATGGGCGTAGCTCATGCCCCGTACGCCCAGCGAATGCGCGGCCGTCGGCTGCGGCTTCTTGTCCACCAGATTGACCACCCCCCCCGGATCCTGGATGCCATACAGCAGGCTGGCCGGTCCTTTCAGCACCTCCACATGATCCACGCTGGCCGTCAGGTTGCGGCCCAGTACCGAGGTCATGCCATCCCGCATGATTGAACCATCCCGGTTATCCCCAAACCCCCGCTTCATGACCGCATCCTGGGTTCCCCCCAGGGTATTGGCCTGGGTGATACCGCTGACATTGTTCAGGGCATCATCCAGATTGCGGGGCCGCTGGTCGCGCAATACCTGGGCCGGGACGCTGTTGATGGTCTGCGGAATGTCCAGCACCAGTGTATTGCTGCGCATGATGGAAGCCCGGGGTGAGGGCTGGTAACTGCCAATCCGGCTCTGGCCGGCATGCTCGGCGGAAACCACCAGGCTGGAAAGGTTCAGCAGCCCGGCCCCGTCATCCTCTCCCATATCCAGCACCGGCATGGCCTCCAGGGTCAGGGTGGACGGCCCGAGCATCCGCCAGGTGTAACCGGAGCCCTCCAGCAGCCGGGACAGGGCCGTGGCCGCATCATGCCGGCCCTGCAGGGGGGCAACCTGCAGTTCGTACAGCTCGTCGCCGGTATAGACCAGACTCAGGCCGGTAATCCGGCTGAAGCGGTCCAGCGCGCCGGGCAACGGCCCGGCACTGATGGAAAAATCATGGGACTGCTGCAGGGCGCTACTGGCCGGCTGGGCCAGGGCCAGCGGGGCCAGGCAACTGCCAGCCACCAGCCAGGAAGCCAGCAACAGTGGACGGGGCAGGACAAGGGACGGCGGGACAGAGGACTTCATGGGCAATTCCGTGCAGAGACTGGATTTCTTCTGCGAATAATTCGCAGTCATATCCGTTACACGAAACAGCCCGGCCAGTCCCTCACCCCGGTTTCCCGTTTTTTTTACTCGCGGAACAGATGCCGGGTCTCCGCCTGGTACAGACGGGACAGCGCCCCGTCCGCCGCCAGCACCCGGCCCACCAGGATCAGCGCGGTCCGCTGCACACCCAGCGCCGCCACCCGGGGCACAATATCCGCCAGGGTGCCCCGTACCACCTGCTGGTCCGGCCAGCTGGCCCGGTACACCACGGCTACCGGACAATCTGCGCCATAATGCGGCTGCAGCAGGGCCGCAATCCGGGCCAGATGCGGCACGGCCAGATGGATTGCCAGCGTGGCCCGGTGCCGGGCCAGCGCCTCCAGCGACTCGCCTTCCGGCATGGGCGAGCGGCTGGCATAACGGGTCAGGATGACGGTCTGGGCCACGCCCGGCAGGGTCAGCTCGGCCTCCAGCAGGGCCGCACAGGCCGCAGTGGCCGTCACGCCCGGCACAATCTCGAACGGAATGCCCAGCAGGCGCAGGTACCGGATCTGCTCACCAATGGCGCCATACAGCGAAGGATCGCCAGAATGCACCCGGGCCACATCCTGGCCCCGCTGGTGGGCCTGTTGCAGCAGGGTGATGATCTGCTCCAGCGCCAGCGGGGCCGTATTGACCACCTGCTCCGCACAGTGCCCGGCCAGCACGGCCTCCGGAACCAGCGAGCCGGCATAGAGAATCACCGGACAACGCCGGATCAGCCGCTGACCCTTTACGGTAATCAGGTCCGGATCACCCGGCCCGGCGCCAATAAAATAAACCGTCACGCTGCCTCCTCGGGCCATGCCTCAGCCAGCGCCATGCTGGCCGCAGCATGGCTGTATTTGCCCAGCCGCAGGCCTGGCACTGCCCCGGCCAGCCGTGCGGCTAGCGCCAGGGCCGCCGCCTCGGCCACCCCCGGCACCCCGGTTATCTGCTGCACCCGGGCGGAATGCCGGGTCAGTTGTGACTGCCAGACCTGCAGCGCCGGGGGTGGAAAAAACACCAGCGGCCGCTCCAGCTGCCGGGCCAGCTGCCATAGCCCCGGCTCATCACGCTTGTGCGCCACACTGGCCAGCGCGGTCAGCGCCGCCAGCGGCACGCCGGCCCGGGCCAGCCCCTCCTGCAAGACAGCCAGCAGGGCGCTGGCCGGACAGCCCCGCCGGCAGCCCAGCCCGGCCACATACACCGGCCCGTTACCCCTGTCGTTCATCCTGTGCTCCTGTCATGCCCCGCATTGACCCGACTCCGTCCACTGCGTAGCCTTGCGCCACCGAGGTGCTTCGCCCGCGCGAAGTTAAAAGGGAACACGCCCGCAGCGTGGCTGCCCCCGCAACTGTGAACGGTTTGCACCCCGACTGGCCACTGCATCCTGCGGGAAGGCCCGGGGCACAGCACAAGGCACAAACCGCGAAGCCAGGAAACCTGCCTCGCCCGACAACCGACAGCCGGACGGGGTGTTCCGGCGGTGCCCGGCTGGCCCCAGGCCGGCCGGCAGCCGCCTGCCCGCTGCCCGGCCCAGCCCTGCAGGTCCGCCATGAAATCACTCGCCAAACTCCCCGTGACCATTATTACCGGCTTTCTCGGTGCCGGGAAAACCACCCTGCTGCGGCAGATCCTCGGCCAGGCCCATGGCCGGCGGCTTGCGGTTATCGTCAATGAGTTCGGCGAGCTGGGCATCGATGGCGAACTGCTGCGCCAGTGCCAGATCGGCTGTGCAGAAGGGGACGAAGCCGGCCCCGGCCAGCTGTTCGAGCTGGCCAACGGCTGCCTGTGCTGTACCGTCCAGGAAGAATTTTTTCCGGTCATGCAGGCGCTGGTCAAACGCCGGGCCGATCTTGACCACATCCTGATCGAAACCAGCGGGCTGGCCCTGCCCAAACCGCTGGTACAGGCCTTCAACTGGCCGGAAATCCGCACGGCCTGCACGGTGGATGCGGTCATTACGGTGGTGGACAGCCCGGCAGTAGCGGCCGGAACCTTTGCCGCCTTTCCGGAACAGGTAGACGCCCAGCGCCGCCAGGACCCGAACCTTGACCATGAATCGCCGCTGCACGAACTGTTCGCCGACCAGCTGGCCAGTGCGGATCTGGTCATCCTGAACAAGGCCGGCCTGCTCCCCCCGGCCCGACTGGCCGGGGTGCGCCAGAGCGTGGCCGAAGAGCTGCCCCCGGCCGTCAAGGTGCTGGAATGCCACGACAGCGGCCTGCCGCTGGAAGTGCTGCTGGGCCTGAACTGCGCTAGCGAAGCCCATATTGACAGCCGCCCCGCCCATCACGATCACGACGATGGCCACGATCACGACCATGACGCCTTCAGCGCCTTTGACCTGAGCCTGCCGGAAGTCCCGGAAGAGCAGCTGCTGGCGGCCCTGCAGACCCTGGTCAGCCGGCATCCCGTCCTGCGGATCAAGGGCTTTGCCGCCGTGCCCGGCAAACCGCTGCGCCTGCTGCTCCAAGGCGTTGGCCAGCGCTTTGACCGGCATTTCGACCGGCCCTGGCAGCCGGGCGAACCCCGGGAAACCCGGCTGGTGATCATTGGCCAGCAGCTGGACCAGCCGGCCATCCGCCACGAACTGCTGGCTGCACTGGCCTGAGCCCATGCACCTGCCGCGCACCCACCCGGGCGTCCGCCTGCCCCCGGACAGCATTGCCGATCTGGGCCAGACCCCGGCAGAACTGGTCATCCTCTGTACCGGTGACTCCCACCTGTCCCTGCTGGCCGAGGTAGCCCGCCAGCTGCCGGCCGATTATCCCGGCCTGCGGCTGGCCAGCCCGGCGCAGCTGGCCAACCATGCCTCGGTGGACCGCTATGTGGAGCAGGTACTGCAGCATGCCCGGGTCGTGCTGGTTTCGGTGCATGGTGGTGTCAGCTACTGGCGCTACGGTATCGAGCGGCTGGTGGCGCTGGCCCGTCAGGGCCTGACCCTGATCCTGGTGCCCGGCGACGACCGGCCTGATCCGGAGCTGACGGCCCTGGGCACGGTCAGCTCCGCTGACAGCGAACAGCTCTGGCAATACCTGCGCCAGGGCGGAGCCGGCAATGCCCGCCAGCTGTTTGCCTTTCTGGGCAGCCGCTGGCTGGGCCGCAGCGAACCCTGGCAGCCCCCCCGCGCCCTGCCCCGTGCCCTGATCTACCAGCCTGGCCGGGGCGAATCCGGGCTGGCCCACTGGCAGTCCCACTGGCAACCGGGCTGGCCAGTAGCCGCCCTGCTGTTCTATCGCACCCACCTGCAGGCTGCCAACACCGGCTTTATTGACCACTTCTGCCAGCGATTGCAGGCCCAAGGCCTGAACCCGCTGCCCATCGCGGTCAGCAGCCTGAAAGAGGCCGACAGCCTGGCCCAAGTCAATGACTGGCTGGAGGCAGCCGGGGCGCAGGTCATCATCAACACCACCGGCTTTGCCCAGTCCAGCCCGGAGCAGCCGGGCCAGCGGCCTTTCCGGGCGGATATTCCGGTTCTCCAGGCCCTCTGTGCCCTGGACAGCGAAGCCCAGTGGCAGGCCAGTCCCCAGGGGCTGGGCAGCCGGGATCTGGCCATGCATATCGTCCTGCCGGAACTGGACGGGCGGATCATCACCCGGCCCATCAGCTTCAAGGACCTCGCCTGGCGCAGCGAGCGCAGCCAGAGCGATGTGGTCTGCTACCGGCCCCACCCGCCAGGCATGGACTTTGTGGCCGGACTGGCCTGGCGCTGGTGCCAGCTGGCCAGCAAGCCCCCCGCCAGCAAGCGGGTGGCGCTGGTGCTTGCCAACTACCCGACCCGCGATGGCCGGATCGGGAATGGCGTGGGCCTGGATACCCCGGCGGCGGCCCTGCACATCCTTCAGGCCCTGCAGGCGACAGGCTATCCGGTCAGCGGCCTGCCGGACAGCGGGACCGCACTGATCCGGCAGCTGCTTGGCCAGGTGACCAACGACCCCGCCGGCCAGGACTGCCGGCCCTGTGCCCAGAGCCTGGGACTGGACGATTACCATGCGTTTTTCCACAGCCTTCCGGAATGCTGCCAGCAGGCCGTACTGGAACGCTGGGGCCCCCCGCAGCAGGACCCGCTGTACCGGTCGGGCCGGCTGATGGTGGCCGGCCTGCGCTATGGCCTGACTTTTGTTGGCATCCAGCCGGCCCGGGGCTTCCATGTCGATCCGGCGGCGGTCTACCACGATCCGGATCTGGTGCCACCTCATGGCTATCTGGCTTTTTACGGCTGGCTGCGCCAGGCCTATGCCGCCGATGCGGTGATCCACCTGGGCAAGCATGGCAACCTGGAATGGTTGCCCGGCAAGAGCACCGGCCTGTCAGCCGCCTGCTGGCCTGCCGCCCTGCTCGGCCCGTTGCCCAATATCTATCCCTTTATCGTCAATGACCCCGGCGAGGGTGCCCAGGCCAAGCGGCGCAGCCAGGCCGTAATCATTGATCACCTGATGCCACCGCTGACCCGGGCCGAAAGCTACGGCCCGCTGCGCGACCTGGAGCGGCTGGCCGACGAATACTACGAGGCCTGCCAGCTTGACCTGCGCCGGGCCGTCGAACTGCGCGGGGAAATCCGCCAGCAGGTGCAGCAGGCCAGCCTTGACCACGAGCTGGGCCTGCAGCTGAACGATGATCCGGACAGCTGGCTGCCCCGGCTGGATGCCTACCTGTGTGACCTCAAGGAATCCCAGATCCGCGACGGCCTGCACACCTTCGGCCAGTCGCCGGCCGGCCCGCTGCGCCGGGACACCCTGCTGGCGCTGGTACGGATTCCCCGGGGGGACGGCCAGGGGGCCAATGCCAGCCTGCTGCGGGCACTGGCGGCCGACCTGCTGCCCGGCTTTGATCCGCTGGATGGCGAGCTGGCCAGCCCCTGGCAGGGCGACCGGCCAGAACGCCTGCAAGCCCTCAGCCCGGCCGCCTGGCGCACCCGGGGCGATACCCGGGAACGGCTGGAGCTGTATGCCCTGCAACTGATCGAACAGCAGCTGGCCGGTGGCGGGCCGGCCCCCGGCCCGGCTTCGCAGCCGGTGCTGGAAGGTCTCCGCCTGCAGCTGGCCCCGCTGCTGGACCAGTGTGGCCCGGCTGAAATGCAGGGCCTGCTGCGGGCCCTGGCCGGACGCTTCATTCCGCCCGGACCCAGCGGCGCACCCAGCCGTGGCCGGCTGGATGTGCTGCCGACCGGCCGCAATTTTTTCAGCGTCGATGTACGCAACCTGCCAACGCCGACCGCCTGGCGGATTGGCGTCCAGGCCGCCGACCGGCTGCTGGAACGTCACCTGCAAGATCACGGCGACTACCTGCGCCAGCTGGGCCTGTCGGTCTGGGGCACCGCCACCATGCGCACCGGAGGCGACGACATTGCCCAGGCGCTGGCCCTGCTGGGAGTACGCCCGGTCTGGCCGCCGGGCAGCGGCCGGATCGAGGGCCGGCACATCCTGCCCCTTGAGGAGCCGGGCCGGCCCCGGGGGGAGGCGCCCACGCGGGTG
>DIDB01000068.1 GCA_002417905.1 Pseudomonadaceae bacterium UBA5811 | reverse complement strand
CCCCGCTGCGAGCCCATCTCGTACGGCTCAACCAGGGTAAAGGTCGGGCTGCGTACCCGGCCGGCATGACCCAGCCCCCGGATCAGTCCCCGGGACAGCGTGGTCTTGCCCGCCCCCAGATCACCCTGCAGATAAAGCGTACCCTCACATTCCGTGACCCGGCCCAGGGTGGCGCCCAGCGCCTGCATGGCGGCTTCCCCGGCGATAAAATAGCTCAGCCCAGACATGGCGAATGCGCCTCCAGCAACTGGCGGGCCAGAGGAATCAGCTCTGTAGCCAGCAGGCCCCGGCCCTCCTGCCCGGCCTGCTCACCCGCCCGGGCATGCAGCCAGACGCCCAGACAGGCAGCAGCAAAAGGCGACAGGCCCTGGGCCAGCAGCGCGCCCAGCAGCCCGGCCCGCACATCACCCAGCCCGGCACTGGCCATCGCCGGATGCCCCCGGTCACAGAGCGCCAGCTGGCCATCCGGCGCAGCAACCAGCGTACCGGCTCCCTTGAGCACCGCCACACAGTCAAAGCGCCGGGCCAGTGCCCGGGCGGCTGCCGGGCGATCCTGCTGGACTTCGGCAATGGAACTCCCCAGCAGCCGGGCCGCCTCACCGGGATGAGGCGTGATAATGGCCTGTCCGGGCAGGCAGGCAACCCCTTCCGCCAGCAGGTTCAGGGCATCGGCATCCCAGACCTGGGGCACCGGACAGCGGGCGGCAAGCCCCAGCAGGCTGCGCCCCCAGGCGCGCTGGCCAAGGCCAGGCCCCACCACCAGTACCGTGGCCCGCTGGCGCAGTGACTCCAGGGCAAAGCTGGATTCAAGCCCATGGCACATGATTTCCGGACAACGCACCAGCGAGGCCAGCACATGCTCTGGCCGGGTCGCCAGACCAACCATCCCGGCCCCGCAGCGCAACCCGGCCTCAGCCGCCATCAGCGCCGCGCCGCCCGTCCCCAGATCGCCACCAATCACCAGCAGCAGCCCGAACAGCCCCTTGTGGGCCTGCCGGGGCCGGGGCGGCAGGACTGGCAGGGCGGCGCCGGCCAGACGCAGGGCCTCGGGGGCAACAGCAGCCCGGGCTTGCGCACCCGCCCCCAGCGCGGCAAAGACCAGCACGCCGGCCAGCTCCGGCCCTTCCCCCGTCAGCAGCCCCAGTTTCAGGCCGATAAAGGTTACGGTCAGCGTGGCCCGGACGGCGACCCCCAGCACCTGGCCGGTATCCGCTGACAGCCCGGAAGGCAGATCAATCGCCAGTACTGGCAGGCCGCTGGCATTGATGGCCCGGATGGCATCCGCAAAAGGTGGCCGCACGGCACCGCTCAGCCCGGTGCCCAGCAGGGCATCCACCAGAATGCCCTCCAGCACCTGGTCAGGCCGCCAGGGCAGCAGCGGCACTCCGGCGGCCAGGGCTTCATCCCGGGCCCGGGCCGCATCGCCCTGCAAACGGGCCGGATCCCCCACCGCCAGCACCCGGACGGGCCAGCCAGCCTGATGGGCCAGTGTAGCCAGCAGCAGGCCATCGCCCGCATTATTGCCCACGCCGGCCAGCACGGTGACCGGCCGGACCTCCGGCCAGCGCTGCTGCAGCTGTTGCCAGGCAGCCAGAGCGGCGCGCTGCATCAGGACAAAGCCCGGTGTTCCGGCAGCAATCAGCCAGGCATCCAGTGCCCGGGTCTGTTCGGCCCGGTACAGGGCCAAGGGAAGATCAGCAGGGTTCTGTATCATGGGCGTATCCCGCTCCGGCTCGGCGTAAAATGGCTGGCATCACAAGGCCGCGAATACCCGACCCCATGCCCTGTTCCTCCCCTGATCTTGCCGCCCTGGCTCTGGCCATCAAGGCCTGGAGCCTTGAGCTGGGCTTCCAGCAGGCCGGCATCACGGGCGTGGATCTGCCCGCCATCCATGAAGCCCGGCTGCAGCAGTGGCTGGCTGCCGGTTATCAGGGGGACATGGATTATATGGCAGCCCACGGCCACAAGCGGACCCGTCCGGCTGAACTGGTGCCCGGCACCCTGCGGGTGGTTTCCCTGCGCATGGACTATCTTCCCGGCGAAACCCGGATGGCACAACGGCTGGCTGACCCGGAGGCCGCTTATATTTCCCGTTATGCGCTGGGCCGCGATTACCACAAGCTGATCCGTAACCGCCTGCAAAAGCTGGCCGAACGCATCCGGCTACAGGCAGCAGACCTGGGCTACCGGGCTTTTGTTGACAGTGCCCCGGTGCTGGAAAAAGCGCTGGCTGAACAGGCCGGGCTGGGCTGGACCGGCAAAAACACCCTGCTGCTCAACCGTCAGGCCGGCAGCTGGTTTTTTCTCGGTGAGCTGTTCGTGGATCTGCCCCTGCCGGTGGATCAGGTCCGGCCACCCAGCCACTGCGGCCAGTGCAGTGCCTGCCTGGAGCGCTGCCCGACCGGCGACCTGGTGGCGCCGTACCAGCTGGATGCCCGGCGCTGCATTTCTTACCTGACCATCGAGCTGAAAGGCAGTATTCCCCCCGAACTGCGGCCACTGATCGGCAACCGGGTGTTTGGCTGTGACGACTGCCAGCTGGCCTGCCCCTGGAACCGCTTTGCCCGCCCATCCAGCGAAGCGGATTTCCAGCCTCGCCAGGCGCTGGACAACAGCAGCCTCATCCAGCTGTTTGCCTGGAGCGAAGCCGAATTTCTGGAGCGGACCGCCGGCTCACCGCTGCGCCGGGCCGGTTACGAGCGCTGGCTGCGCAATCTGGCAGTCGGGCTGGGCAATGCGCCACCCTCGGCCGCCATCCTCCAGGCCCTGCAGGCCCGCGCGGAACATCCCTCGGCGCTGGTCCGCGAGCATGTGTACTGGGCCCTGCAGCAAAGCAGCAGCTGAGCGGACCAAAAACATCCGGCAGGCCGGCCCCGGCTGTGCTTTGGTTTTAACGGGGCCGTCCCCACATAGAGGCCATCCAGAACCGCTGCCAAGGAAATTTTGCACCATGAGCATCACCGAAACCGCCCGTACCCGTTACACCACCAAGGTGTTCGACCCTTCCCGGAAAATTCCCCAGGACACCCTGGAGGATCTGCTGACCCTGCTGCGCTACACCCCCTCCTCGGTCAACTCCCAACCCTGGCACTTCATCATTGCCGGCACCGAGGAAGGCAAGGCCCGCATTGCCAGGGCCACCCGGGACGGCAACAGCTACAACGCGGACAAGATCCTCAATGCTTCCCATGTGGTGGTGCTCTGCGTCCACACCGACTTCACCGGCGAGCATCTGGCCGCCCTGCTGCACCAGGAAGAACAGGATGGCCGGCTGCTCACCCCGGAAGCCAGCGCCACCCAGAACACGACCCGATGCAAATACGTGAACCTGCACCGCGATGAACGCAGGGACCTGCGGCACTGGATGGAAAAGCAGGTGTATATCGCGCTGGGCACCCTGCTGCTGGGTGCTGCCGAACTCCAGGTGGACGCCTGTCCCATTGAGGGCTTTGATGCCCGGATCCTGGATGCCGAACTGGGCCTGGCTGACAGGGGCCTGGCCAGCCAGGTGCTGGTGGCGCTGGGCTACCGCAGTGAAGATGACTTCAATGCCCGGCTGCCCAAATCCCGCCTGCCGGCAGAAACCACCTTCACCTTTATCTGACGCCCGGCCCGCCCCGGCTGCGGGCTACCAGTAGTTTTCCACCGCCACCTGGCCGGGCCGGCGGACCAGACTCAGCTCCAGCCCCCGGTTTTTCAGCAGGGCCCGGGTGTCCTCCACCATCTGCGGATTGCCGCAAAGCATCACCCGCGAGAAGGCCGGGTCCAGCGCCACCCCCGCCGCCTGCTCCAGCTGGCCATCCTCCAGCAGCCGGGTAATCCGCCCCTGCAGCATCCCCGGCTGCGCCTCCCGGGTGACCACGGGCAGATAGACCAGTTTCTGGCCCAGTCCCTCCAGATAATCCCGGTCCGGCAACGCGTGGAGCAGCGGCTGGAAGGCCAGCTCGGCGGCCTCGCGCACGCTGTACACCAGAATGATCCGCTCAAAACGCTGCCAGGCCTCAAAATCCTGCAGAATGGACAGGAAAGGGGCCACCCCGGTGCCCGTGGCCAGCAGCCACAGGTCACGGCCATCGGCAAAACGGTCCAGGGTCAGAAAGCCAAAGGGCTGGCGCTCCACCAGCAGCTCATCCCCCACCTTCAGCCGGCTCAGCTCACTGGTGAACTCGCCGCCGGGGACCACAATCGACAGAAACTCCAGAAAATCGTCGTGGGGCGCCGACACCATGGAATAGGCCCGCCAGACCAGACAGCCGCTGGCCTTGCCCCCCCCCGTCCCTTATTCACACCTTCAGACCCACGAACCCCTAATTGTCCCCCTATGCCGTCTCCTGC
>DIDB01000099.1 GCA_002417905.1 Pseudomonadaceae bacterium UBA5811 | reverse complement strand
GTGGGGGCGACAACCCGGGCCGGCATGCTGACCAATCCGCTGCGGGACCGTTTTGGCATTGTCCAGCGGCTGGAGTTTTACAGTGCCGGGGATCTGGCCACCATTGTCAGCCGGTCGGCGGCCATTCTGGGGTTGCCAATGGACCCGGAGGGGGCATTCGAGATTGCCCGCCGGGCCCGGGGTACGCCACGGATTGCCAACCGGCTGCTGCGCCGGGTCCGGGATTTTGCCGAGGTGCGTGGCCAGGGGGCCATCTCCAGGACCGTTGCCGATCAGGCACTCAATATGCTGGATGTGGATGAGCGGGGCTTTGATCACCAGGACCGGCGCCTGTTGCTGGCCCTGATCGAGAAGTTTGAGGGCGGGCCGGTCGGGCTGGACAATCTGGCGGCTGCCACCGGCGAGGAGCGCCACACCATCGAGGATGTGCTGGAGCCCTACCTGATCCAGCAGGGCTATATCATGCGTACGCCCCGTGGCCGGGTGGTGACCCGTCATGCCTATCTGCACTTTGGCCTTGATCTGCCCCGGCATCTGGAGGCCGGACGGCCCGATGAGGCCGTTGATGGCCGTGCCGGATAAAAATTTTCCCTGCCCGATTGGCAAGCCTGTTAGCGAGCCCTAGAGTATGTCCGCGCCAAACAAAGCCCAGCCGTTTTCCATCCGTTGCCGTGTGTATTTTGAGGATACCGATGCGGGCGGAGTGGTGTATCACGCCAATTATCTGCGCTTTATGGAGCGGGCCCGAACCGAATGGTTGCGCCAGCAGGGGCTGGTCCAGTCCAGCCTGGCCCTTGGTGAGGGCATCCTGTTTGTGGTCCGGGCCTGTACGGTGCGCTATCACGCGCCCGCCCGGCTGGATGATGAGCTGCTGGTCAGTGCTGTGGTTACCGGGCTGCGCCGGGCCAGTCTGGTCTTTGAGCAGCAGGTTCACCGGCTGGCCAGCGGCCAGCTGTTGTGCAGTGGCCAGGTTCAGGTGGCCTGTGTGGACCCGGCGTTGAAACCCCGATCTATCCCCGATGTGTTACGCAAGGCCTTGTGTGACCCGGATCCATCCAGCGCAGGAGAATAAGCGTGGAAGCCAATGTTGATCATCTGTCCATGTGGAGCCTGATCAGCAATGCCAGTCTGGTGGTGCAGCTGGTCATGCTGATTCTGATGGCTGCTTCGGTGACCTCATGGGTGCTGATATTCCAGCATGGCAATCTGCTGCGGGCTGCCAGGCGGGCTCTGGACAGCTTCGAGGAGCGCTTCTGGTCCGGCATTGACCTGTCACGGCTGTACCGCCAGGTTGCCGGCACACCCGATCCGGACTCCGGACTGGAGCAGATATTCCGCGCCGGTTTCAAGGAGTTTTCCCGGATGCGCCAGCAGACTGGCGCCGATCCGGATGCGGTAATGGACGGGGTCAACCGGGCCATGCGGGTGGCTATTGCCCGGGAGGAGGAGAAGCTGGAGCACGGTCTGCCGTTTCTGGCCACCGTGGGCTCGACCAGTCCTTATGTGGGCCTGTTCGGCACGGTCTGGGGCATCATGAACTCGTTCCGGGGGCTGGGCCAGGTTCAGCAGGCTACTCTGGCCACCGTTGCACCGGGTATTGCCGAGGCACTGATCGCCACCGCCATCGGCCTGTTTGCGGCCATTCCGGCGGTTGTGGCCTACAACCGCTTTGCCGCTCGTGGCGAGCTGCTGATCAATCGCTATTACACCTTCGCCGACGAGTTCCAGGCGATCCTGCATCGCAAGGTGCACTCCTCGAACGACTGAGACGTTGAGCTATGGCCCGTATCCGTAACAGACGCAAGCCCGTCGCCGAAATGAATGTGGTGCCCTACATCGACGTAATGATGGTGCTGCTGGTGATCTTTATGGTGGCGGCGCCGATGCTGAACCAGGGCGTCAAGGTCGATTTGCCAAAGGTTGCCAGCGAGGCGCTGCCGCCGGACAGCAACGCAGAGGTCCTGACCATTTCGATCAAGGCCGACAAGACCTACTACTGGAACATCGGCAGTGAGGTCAATACCGATACAGCCCAGGACCAGGCGCTGACGCTGGATGAAATGATCAGTAGCGTGTCAAAAATCATCAGCCAGCGGCGCTCCATGGGCAAGCAGCTGCAGGTTTTTGTCCGGGGTGACAAATCGGTGGACTACGGTGCGGTCATGGCCGTGATGGGAGGGTTGCAGCAGGCCAATGTCGGCAATGTCGGGCTGATCACCGAGGCGCCATGATGCATCAGCGCGAGCGCTCTCCTTCCGAGAGTTATTTTTGGCCCGCTGTGCTGGCGGTGGCCCTGCATGCCTGCATTGTTGCCCTGCTGTTTATCAGCTTCGCTAGGCAGCCAGACCTGCCACCGCCCCGGCCGGTGATTCAGGCTACCCTTTATCAGCTGAACTCCCAGAGCCAGGCCGAAAACCGGACGGCCCAGAAAATTGCGGGCGAGGCCCGCAAGAATATGGCCCGCCGCTACGAGGCGGAGCAGATGGAGCAGAAGCGAGTTGAACAGCAGCGCCAGGTGGCAGCGGCCCAGGCACAGGCCCTGAAAAAGGCGGAGGAAAGCCGCAAGGTGGCAGAGGCTGCCCGGGTGGCCGAGGCCCGGAAACAGGCGGAGGCCCGCCAGGCTGAGGCTGCTGCCCGCAAGGCTGCTGAAGCAAAAAAAGTCGAGGAAGCGCGCAAGGAGGCTGAGGTCCGCCAGCAGGCGGAAGCCAGACAGCAGAAAGAGGCTGCAGAAGCCAGAGCCAGGGCCCAGGTTGAGGCCCGGAAAAAAGCGGCTGAACAGGCTGAGTTTGCCAAAAAGCGGGCGGCAGAAGAGGCAGCCCAGAAAGCAGTCGCTGAGGAAAATGCCCGCAAGAAAGCCGCTGAGGCGGCGGCCAAAGCAGAGGTGCTGGCTGAGGCAGCAAAGAAAAAAGCAGCGGCTGAGGCAGCCAGCAAGGCAAAAGCCGAGGCTGAGGCGAAAAAAACAGCGGCTGAGGCGCTGAAGAAAAAGGCAGCAGAGGATGCGGCCAGCAAGGCAAAAGCTGAGGCTGAAGCGAAAAAAGCGGCTGCTGAGGCGGCCAGGCAAAAAGCGGCAGAAGAGGCTACCCGGAAGGCGGCGGCCGACAAGGCTGCAGAGGCGGCCCGCAAGGCCCGGGATGAACGCAAGGCGCAGGCCCTGGCCGAACTGCTGGGGGATAGCGTCCATGTCTCATATACAAATCTCCGAGCCCACGAGAC
>DIDB01000181.1 GCA_002417905.1 Pseudomonadaceae bacterium UBA5811 | reverse complement strand
ATCCAGCAGGCGCAGCGTCAGCAGATCCCGCAGCTGGTAGGGGGTAATCCGTGAGGTATCGATTTTCAGGTCAGCCAGCCCGGCAATCGGGGCCAGCAGCAAGGCTTCGTCTTCGATGGCCTCGCTTAGCGAGCGCCGGTCCGAGCTGAGTGGATGGGGCCGGCGGCTTTCTGAAAAGCGCTTGAGCAGGGTGGCGTGATCGCTGTCCAGGTAAAGCACTTCGCAGAGGATATTGCGTTCGCGGACCTGCTCCAGCATCTCCGGAAAGCGTACCAGCTGGGAAGGCTGGTTGCGGGCATCGATGGAGACGGCCAGCGGGGAAGGCAGCATTTCCGGCTGGCGCATGGCCCGTTCGACCAGCTCCGGCAGCAGTCCGGCCGGCAGGTTGTCGATGCAGTAGAAGCCATTATCTTCCAGTACATCAAGGGCGGTACTTTTGCCCGAGCCGGAACGGCCACTGACGATGACCAGCCGCATGGTCAGGCTAGGCCTGTCCGCTCTGGCTCTCTACCACAGTCTGGTAGAGCTCCTGGCTGCTGTTGGCCTGGCGCAGGCGATTCCGGATGGTTTCCTGGTCCAGCAGGCTGGCAATCTGGCGCAGCAGCTCCAGATGCTGGTCAGTGGCCGCCTGGGGAACGATCAGCACGAACAGCAGGTCAACGGGCTCCCCATCAATGGCATCAAAATCAATGGGCGTGACCAGCCGCAGCAGGGCTCCGAGCGGTGTATTGCAGCCCGCCAGCCGGCAGTGGGGGATGGCGATACCATGACCAAAGCCGGTAGAGCCCAGCTTTTCCCGGGCTACCAGGCTTTCAAAAATTTCCTGGGCATCCAGACCCGGCTGATTGCCGGCCACCAGCCGGGCAATCTGCTCCAGAACCCGTTTTTTGCTGCACCCCTGAACGTCCGCCAGGATGCGTTCGGGGGTGAGGATTTCTTCCAGTCGGATCATGGCCGGTTAGCGGGCGTCAGCCCCCTGATGGCGCTCGACCTGTTTCTCCTTGTACTTGATCAGCTGCCGGTCCAGTTTGTCGACCAGCAGGTCAATGGCGGCATACATATCGTCATGCTCGGCGTTGGCAACGACTTCATGGCCGGCCACATGCAGGCTGGCCTCGATTTTCTGTTTGAGTTTTTCGACCTGCAGGATCACCTGGACGTTGATGATGCGGTCAAAATGACGTTCAAGCCGGCTGAATTTTTCTTCGATGTACTCGCGCAGGGCAGGGGTCACTTCAAGATGATGGCCACTGATGTTGATTTGCATACTACATTCTCCTTGTTTTGCCAGCAGGGGCAGACGACCCGTGCGGTTGTCTGCCTGAAAACTCTCAGACCAGCCGCTTGCGTTCGCTCGACGGCGCGATCCCCATGGATTCGCGGTATTTGGCCACGGTTCGGCGGGCCACCTGAATACCCTGTTCTTCCAGTAAACCAGCGATTTTGCTGTCACTCAACGGCTTTTTTGGATTTTCCGCCGCCACCAGTTTTTTGATGATGGCCCGGATGGCGGTAGACGAACATTCACCCCCTTCCGCAGTGCTGACGTGGCTGGAAAAGAAATATTTCAGCTCGTAGATGCCCCGGGGGGTATGCATGTATTTCTGGGTGGTCACCCTGGAGATGGTGGACTCATGCATGCCAACAGCCTCGGCAATATCGTGCAGCACCAGAGGCTTCATGGCTTCGTCGCCATGTTCCAGAAAGCCGCGCTGGTGCTCGACAATCTGGGTAGCGACTTTCATCAGGGTTTCGTTGCGGCTTTGCAGGCTCTTGATAAACCAGCGGGCTTCCTGCAGCTGGTTGCGCATGAAGGTATTGTCAGCGCTGGCATCCGCCCGCCGGACCAGGTTGGCATAGTGGGCGTTGACCCGCAGGCGCGGCATGGCCTCCTGGTTGAGCTCGACCAGCCAGCGGCCATTGTGCTTGCGGACCATTACATCCGGAACCACATATTCCGCTTCTTCTGTTTCAATCTGCGAGCCGGGCCGGGGATTCAGGGTCTGGATCAGGGCTACCACTTCGCGCAGCTCCTCTTCCCGGAGCTTCATGCGGCGCATCAGCAGGTTGTAGTCCCGGCTGCCGAGGGCTTCCAGATGCTGGCGTACCAGCTGGCTGGCTTCGGCCAGCCAGGGCGTGGCTGCAGGCAGCTGGCCCAGCTGGAGCTGCAGGCATTCCTGAAGGTTGCGGGCGCCGATGCCGGCGGGTTCAAACTGCTGGATCCGGTGCAGGACCACGGCTACTTCGTCCAGTTCAATGCCTAGGTCCGGATCCAGCCCGGCCAGGATCTCCTCCAGGCTGTCTTCCAGATACCCCTGGGCGTTGATGCTGTCGATCAGGCTCATGGCCACCAGCCGGTCGGTATCACTCATCGGGGTGACGTTCAGCTGCCAGAGCAGGTGATCCTGCAAGCTCTCGGCAGCCGAGGTCCTGGCAGTAAAGTCCCACTCATCATCATCACTGGCCGGCAGGCTGCTGGCGCTGGTCTGGTAAATGTCCTCCCAGGCCGTATCCACGGGCAGTTCGCTGGGGATGCGCTCGCCCCAGTCAGCTTCTTCCAGACCTTCCTCGCTGCCCGTGCCTTCGTAGTTGCTATCCGGCTCCTGGCGGGAGGGTTCCAGGCTGCTGGCGTCAATCTCCGGGCCGGAGTCACTGAGCCCGTCGCCGTTGCCCTCGTAGTCGTCGCCGTCTTCCTGGCGCTCAAGCATCGGGTTGGCCTCCAGCGCTTCCTGGACTTCCTGCTGGAGGTCCAGAGTGGAAAGCTGGAGCAGTCGGATCGCCTGTTGCAGCTGGGGCGTCATCGTCAGCTGCTGGCCCATCTTGAGGACTAGCGTTGGTTTCATGGCGAAAGCGTATCTGGCTGGTTACTGGGGGCGATACGGACCTGTGGGCCAGATCGCTGATAGCAAATTATATGCCTGAAGGACAGGCATGTGCCTGGTTTTTTATGGCTGCAGCCTCCAGCCTGTCTGCCCTGTGGTTTACAGGCGGAATTCGTGCCCCAGATACACTTCCTGGACCTGCTTGTCAGCCAGTACGGTAGCCGCGTCGCCTTCGGCAATCAGCTGGCCACTGTTGACGATATAGGCGGTTTCGCAGATATCCAGTGTTTCCCGCACATTGTGGTCGGTGATCAGTACGCCAATTCCCCGGTTTTTCAGGTGATAGACAATCTGTTTGATATCACCCACCGAAATGGGGTCAACTCCGGCGAAAGGCTCATCCAGCAGTACAAATTTGGGCTCGGTGGCCAAGGCCCGGGCGATTTCCACCCGGCGCCGCTCGCCGCCCGACAGGCTCATCCCCAGGCTGTTGCGTATGTGGGTGATATGGAATTCCTGGAGCAGGTTTTCAAGGGCTTCCTCGCGGCCCTTGCGGTCCAGATCTTTGCGGGTTTCCAGGATAGCCATGATGTTGTCGGTCACCGAGAGCTTGCGGAAGATCGAGGCTTCCTGGGGCAGGTAACCGATACCGGCCCGGGCCCGGCCGTGCATCGGCAGGCTGGTGACATCCCGGTCGTCAATCAGGATCCGGCCATGGTCTGGCCTGACCAGGCCCACAATCATGTAAAAACAGGTGGTTTTGCCGGCGCCGTTGGGACCCAGCAGGCCCACTACCTGGCTGCTTTCGATGGACAGGCTGACGTCACGCACGACCTGGCGGGATTTGTAGCTCTTGGCAAGATGCTGGGCTTTGAGGATGGCCATGCTCAGTCCTTGTTTTTCGGCTGGAGAACCATGTCGATACGCGGGCGCGGGGTGGTGATCTTGCTTCCGGTGGCCCGCCCTGCGTTTACGATCTGGCGCTGGGTGTCATAAACGATTTTCTCGCCCAGGAAGGTATTGCCGTCCTGTTCCACCTTGGCATTGTCGATCAGGACAATCCGGTTGTTTTCGGCAAAGTACTGGATGGTCAGGCCATAGGCCTTGACCACGGACTTGTTCCGGGAGGGCAGCTGTTCGTAGTAAGCCGGTTTGCCCACCGATGTGAAAACCTTGATATCACCGTTGTCGTCCTGGGTAATGGTGACCGTATCTCCGGTAATTTTCATGGTGCCCTGGGTGATGATTACATTGCCCCGGTAAACGGCCACGCCCTGTTTGTCATCCAGTTCGGCCGAGTCAGCCTGTACCCGGATGGGCTGTTTGCGGTCTTCAGGGAGGGCCAGGAGGCTGCTGCTGGCCAGCAGCAGGCCCAGGCCAAGCATGGCGCGGAAATTAGCGAACCTCATGGTAGCCTCTCACGTTGGACAATAGGTGCGTCTGGTTTTTATCCATATAGGCCTTCATGCCAGTGCCGGTGGTCACGCCACTTTTGGCTTCGATCCGGACTGGCTGGCTGGTCTGGGCATAGTTTTCATCCGGCCTTACGGTCAGACGGGTAGTCGTCAGGATCAGTGGCTGGCCGGAAGCGTCGCTACGTTCGACCCTTACCCGGTCAATCAGCTCCACTTCGGAGCCTCCGGACAGAACCTCGCCCTGTTCGCTGCGGGCATGCCAGGGGTTTTCCTGCCAAGGGCATTGCGGTAAACGTACAGGTCCGGCTGGTCCAGCAGGCTGGTATCCGAGGATTTCAGGTGCTCGACCCGCTCGGCCACCAGTTCGTAATGCAGCTGGCCATCAGGCAGGTACTTGAGCGTGTGTGAGTCCAGAACATAAAAATCGATGTCCGGATGGGCCGGGTAGGGTGCCCCGGGTGTATCGGGCAGGATCTTTTCCGGGCTGCTGCTCCAGTAACCGATGGCGGCCAGGCTGCCGGTTACCAGCAGAATGGTCAGGAGCAGTGACGTTCTTGAAGTGGCGCGTGACATGGGCAATGACTCACCAGTAGGCAGCCCGGGCCTGCTCCAGCAGTCCCTTGGCCTGCAGGATCAGTTCACAGAACTCCCGGGCAGCCCCTTCTCCACCCCGGGTCCGGGTCACGCCATGGGCCTGCTGGCGGACAAAACCATCGGCATTGGCCACGGCCATGCCCAGGCCAACCCGGCGGATGGCTGGCAGGTCGGGCAGGTCATCGCCCAGATAGGCGGTCTGCGCCAGGCTGATTGCCTGGCCGGCCAGCAGTTCGTTCAGGGCGGCCAGCTTGTCTTCCCGGCCCTGGTAGAGATGATGGATACCAAGGGCGGCAGCCCGTCTGGCGACTACGATGGATTCCCGGCCCGTGATGATGGCTGTGCGGATTCCGGCCTGGACCAGCATTTTTATTCCCTGGCCATCCAGGGTACTGAATGCCTTGGCTTCGCTGCCGTCCGGCAAAAAGTACAGGCGGCCATCGGTCAGGACGCCATCCACGTCAAATACGGCCAGCCGGATATCCCGGGCACGGGTGAGCAGTTGTTCCATTACATGACTCCAGCCCGCAGCAGATCGTGCATGTTCAGGGCGCCAATGGGATGGTCTCCGGCATCAGTGACCACCAGGGCGCTGATTTTGTGGTCTTCCATGATTTTCAGGGCTTCAGCCGCCAGATTTTCCGGGCCAACCGTCTTGCCGTGAACCGTCATGATGGTTTCCATGGGAGTACTCTGGACATCAAGCCCGCGATCCAGGGCCCGGCGCAGATCGCCGTCAGTAAAAATGCCGGCCAATCGGCCATCTGCTTCCAGCACAATGGCCATGCCCAGTCCTTGCCGGGACATGACCAGCAGCGCTTCCCTGAGGGTGGTCTGGCGCTGGACAACCGGTAACTGGGCCCCGGTATGCATGATGTTTTCTACTTTCAGCAGCAGGCGCCGGCCCAGGGCACCGCCAGGATGGGAGAATGCAAAGTCTTCAGCGGTGAATCCCCGGGCTTCCAGCAGGGCGATGGCCAGAGCATCCCCCAGCACCAGCGCGACCGTAGTGGAGGCGGTTGGAGCCAGATTCAGCGGGCAGGCCTCCTGACTGATGCTGGCGTCCAGATTTACCGTGGCGGCCAGTGCCAGCGGAGAGCCGGGGTTGCCGGTCATGCTGATCAGGGGCAGGCCCAGCCGCTTGATCAGTGGCAGCAGGGTCAGAATCTCGCTGGTGGTTCCGGAATGGGAGAGGGCCAGTACCAGGTCGTCACGGGTCATCATGCCCATGTCACCATGGCAGGCTTCTGCCGGGTGGACAAAAAAGGCAGCCGTGCCCGTGCTGGCCAGGGTTGCCGCAATCTTGCGGCCAATGTGGCCGGATTTTCCGATACCTGCTACCACAACCCGCCCCCGGCTGGTCAGGATCAGTTCGCAGGCCCTGACAAAGGCTCCATCAATACGGGCGCTCAATTGTCCGACCGCTTTGGCTTCCAGGCGAATGGTGCGTCTGGCTGACTGGATCAGTTGGCTGCTCTGGGTCATGCAGGATGGCACGGCTGCTGTATGGGGTGTCTATATTGGCAGATTACCCGGTGATCCGGGTAAAGTAATGCAAGAGCCCGGCCAGATTTTCCTGTGTCAGGCCGGTGATCCTGGCAGGCCGTCATGGCCGGACAATTTGTGTCACTGGAGCAATGCTGTCTGTTCGACTTACGTGTTGGTTTTGTTGCTTTTGGATAGCAGGCTTACGGTGATATAGTCAAAAACTCAAACAGCGGTCCTGCAGGCATGGAGGCATCCCGAAATGTGGTGTCCTGTCTGCGATAGCGGGCCTGTAACAGGCGAGGAGATTTGATGGGTGATGCCAGCACCTCTGCTGTCGGGCTGAAGAATCTCACCTTCAAGCGCGGCGAGCGGGCTATTTTCAGAGATATCAATATCTCTATCCCCAAAGGCAAGATTACCGCCATCATGGGGCCATCTGGCTGTGGCAAAACGACACTGTTGCGCCTGATATCGGCCCAGCTGGTTCCGGACCAAGGTGAAGTCCGGGTGGCTGGCCATAACCTGCCAGAGCTGTCGCGGGCCGAGCTTTTTGATCTGCGCCGGCAGATGGGTGTGCTGTTCCAGAGTGGCGCCCTGTTTACCGATCTGGATGTTTTCGAGAACGTGGCTTTTCCGCTACGGGTGCATACCCGGCTGCCGGAGGAAATGATCCGGGATATCGTGCTGCTGAAGCTGCAGGCGGTTGGATTGCGAGGGGCCATCGACCTGATGCCGGACGAGCTGTCCGGTGGCATGAAGCGCCGGGTGGCACTGGCCCGGGCCATTGCCCTTGATCCGCAGATCCTGCTGTATGACGAGCCTTTTACCGGGCAGGATCCCATTGCCATGGGGGTGCTGGTCCGCCTGATCCGGCAGCTGAATGATGCCCTGGGCATCACCAGCATCGTGGTTTCCCATGATATTGCCGAGACGGCCAGCATTGCGGACTACATCTATGTGGTCGGAGATGCCCGGGTGCTGGGCCAGGGAACTCCGGCCGAGCTGATGGCGTCGGATGATCCGAGGATCTGCCAGTTCATGAAGGGGCTGGCTGACGGGCCGGTGCCCTTCCATTTCGCAGCGCCGGATCTGCGGCGTGACCTGTTGGGAGAGGCCTGATGCGCAGGACAAGCTGGATCGAGCGGGTACGGCTGCTGGGGCGGGCCGGTATTGATACGGTAACGGCACTGGGCCGTTCGGCGCTGTTCTTTTTCCATGCGTTGCTGGGGCCCCGGACGGCAGGGGGTGGAATACACCTGCTGGGCCGGCAGCTGTTTTCAGTCGGTGTCCTGTCACTGGCCATTATTGTGGTTTCCGGAACCTTTATTGGCATGGTGCTGGCCCTGCAGGGTTACAACATCCTGGTGGACTATGGTTCTGAGTCGGCCGTTGGCCAGATGGTGGCCCTGAGCCTGTTGCGGGAACTGGGCCCCGTGGTGGCGGCCCTGCTGTTTGCCGGGCGGGCCGGTTCGGCGCTGACCGCTGAAATCGGTAACATGAAATCCACCGAGCAGCTTTCCAGTCTGGAAATGATCGGGGTCGATCCGCTGAAATACATCATTGCACCGCGTCTGTGGGCGGGCTTTATTTCCCTGCCGCTGCTGTCAGCCATTTTCAGTGTGGTTGGCATCTGGGGGGGTGCCATGGTTGCCGTGGACTGGCTGGGCGTGTACGACGGCGCCTACTGGGGCAACATGCAGGAGGCCGTGACCTTTCACAAAGATGTGCTGAACGGGATCATCAAGACGCTGGTGTTTGCTGTGGTGGTGACCTGGATTGCCGTATTCCAGGGTTATGACTGTGAGCCGACATCCGAGGGGATCAGCCGTGCCACTACCCGTACCGTCGTTCATGCGTCGCTGGCCGTTCTGGGTCTCGACTTCATTCTGACCGCCCTGATGTTTGGAGATTCGTAATGCAAAACCGCCCACTGGAAGTCGGTGTCGGTCTGTTCCTGCT
>DIDB01000066.1 GCA_002417905.1 Pseudomonadaceae bacterium UBA5811 | reverse complement strand
GTGTGAGTCGCGTGAGGCGCAAGAGTCAGGTGAAAGCGGCAGTGGTGTTTTTTGAAGCAGAAGACGGCATACGGACTCTAGTCCGGTCTCGGGGGCTCGGAGATGTGTATAGGAGGCAGGCTTAATGGGGTGTCCACTGGGGCTGGGCAAGATCATCCATATGGACAATGGCCAGCAGGTACAGGATAGCCGGCCCGGGCAGATTCGCGCCAGTGTTGAGGGCTCTCTCAAGCGGTTAAAAGTTGAGGCCATTGACCTCTATTATCAGCATCGGGTTGATCCCTGCGTGCCCATTGAGGACGTGGCAGGTACTGTCAAAGAGTTGATTCAGTCCGGCAAAGTCAAATACTTTGGCATGTCGGAAGCGGGCGTACAGACCATTCGCCGTGCTCATGCGGTACAGCCTCTGACAGCAGTACAAAGCGAGTACTCCCTGTGGTGGCGCCGGCCGGAGGAGGAGCTGTTGCCTGCCTTGGATGAACTGGGTATTGGCTTCGTTCCCTTCAGTCCGCTGGGCAAGGGTTTTCTGACGGGCAAGATTGATGACAAGACCCAGTTCGTCAGTACAGACTTCCGCAATATTGTGCCGCGCTTTTCTGAGGAGGCACGCCGGGCTAACCGCTCCTTGGTGGATCTGCTCACCGGTATTGCGGTGGCCAAGGATGCTTCGCCCGGCAGGATCGCTCTGGCTTGGCTACTGGCCAAAAAGCCATGGATCGTCCCTATTCCGGGTACGACCAAGATTTCTCGCCTGGAAGAGAACCTGGGGGCTACTTGGGTGGATCTGTCCTCCGACGAATTGCAGCGCCTCGAAGAGGCAGCAGGACATATCCGGATTGTAGGTGAGCGTTATCCAGAAACTCTGGAAGAGCGGACCGGGCTTTGAGCAGGCTGCGGGTTTTTTCGGGGGGTACCCGCCGGCTTTGTCCGGTTTTTGGGATAGCTTGAAGTTTGAACGCACACCAGAATCATGACTGGGTAGCATTGGCTTTATAAGTGTGCTCACAGGTTACTTTTGATATGAAAAATTCATACAGTAGCCAAATTGCTGCATGGATTCAGACGTTAAAACAGAAAAGATTTCGTCACCTCAATAATGGCAGGTTCCCCATGTTTCCCAAACACTCCGCAAAAAAAGCGTCCTCCGCAGATAACAGCCCGCTTAAAGAGGGGGATGTGGTCCAGCTCCGCTCCGGGGGCCCGTCCATGACCGTGGAGAGCCTGGATAACGGTACGGTTAACTGCATCTGGTTCAAGGATGGCATTATCAACCGGGCTTATTTCCAGACTGTGGTGCTGTGTCGTGCATAACAGGTCCGGTTCAGTCTGGCTGGCCGTCGGCTGTGCCGGTGGCCTGCAGCCAGGCGAACTGGCCATGGCGCATGACCAGTATGCGGTCCTGGGGCATGTGCAGCGGGGGTAGCTGCCGGGGATCAATTCCTCCGGCAACGGCAAGGAAAGCTTTGAGCACGATGGAGTGGCCGACCAGCAGGCTGTCCCGCTGCAGGCTGGCCAGCAGACTGCTGATCCGGTCAAATACAGTCTGCCAGCATTCTCCGTTGGGCATGGGAAAGTCCACCGGACTGGCCAGATACTGCTGGTAGCGTTCCGGTTCCTGCTGGTGGATCTGGGCCCAGCTCAGGCCTTCCCAGTCACCGAAGCTGATTTCTTTCAGCCGCCCGTCACAGCGGTAATCCCCGGGGGGGAGACCCAGTTGCTGGCGCAGCAGCTGCATGGTTTCCCTGGCCCGCTGGAGCGGACTGGAAATAAAGTCCAGCGGGCTATTGTGGGGCAGCAGCCAGTTCAGGTTATCACCGGCCCGGGTCGCCTGCTGGCGGCCCAGCGAATTTAGCGGGATATCCTGGCTGCCCTGCAGCAGGCCCCGTACATTCCAGTCAGTTTCCCCGTGGCGGACCAGATACAGGGTGTGGGGGCAGGAAAAGGCGGTGGTCATTCAGCAGCTCCATCAGGTGCCATAAGTTCAGGCGAGGCCATCAGGCCCGCAGCAGGCGCAATCCGTTAAAGACTACCAGCAGGCTGACGCCCATATCGGCAAAAACAGCCATCCAGAGGGTGGCATAACCGGTAATAGCGGTTGCCAGAAACAGGGTCTTGATGCCGACAGCCAGCCAGATATTGGCCTTGAGGACCGCCATGGTACGGCGGGCCAGCCGGATAAACAGCGGAATCTTGCGCAAGTCATCGTCCATGATGGCAATGTCGGCGGTTTCAATGGCCGTGTCGCTGCCAGCAGCACCCATGGCGAATCCCAGATCAGCCCGGGCCAGCGCCGGGGCATCGTTGATACCGTCGCCGGCCATGGCTACAGTACGGCCGGCTCCGAGCCGCTGCTCCACGGCGGCAAGCTTGCCGGCAGGCAGCAGGTCGCCATAAACCTCGGTAATGCCAGCCTGCTGGCCTATCAGCCGGGCAGTCTGCAGGTTGTCACCGCTGAGCATCAGGGTCTGGATGCCCAGCTGGTGCAGTTCAGCAATCGCCTGGTGGCTGCCGGGCTTCAGCGTGTCGGCAACGGCAAACAGGGCGAGTACCCGGTGTTCATCGCAGAGCAGGTTAACGGTCTTGCCAGCAGCCTCCAGTGGGGCCAGCTGTTTTTCCAGGGCGGGCGAGCACAGGCCAAGGTCTTCGATCAGCGGGTGGTTGCCCAGGTGATAACAGTGGCCATCAATGTAGCCCCGTATGCCCCGGCCGGGCAGGGCGGTCACCTGGCTGACCGGGCCGGCGGCGGGTGTATCACCCAGTGCACCAAGAATGGCCCGGGATACCGGATGGTCAGAGCGGGCCGCCAGGCGGGCGGCCAGGGATTGATACTGGCTCATGGCGTCGGGACCAATCGCTTGCTGGTCGGTCAGGGTGGGCTGTCCCCGGGTCAGGGTGCCGGTCTTGTCCAGTGCCAGATCGGTAATCCGGCTGGCGGTTTCCAGCCCGCTGCCACCCTTGACCAGAATACCCCGGCGGGCGGCCGCCGCCAGGCCGCTAACCAGGGTTACCGGGGTGGCGATGACCAGTGCACAGGGGCAGGCCACCACCAGCAGGACCAGCGCCCGGTAAATCCACTGCTGGACTGGCAGACTGCCGAACAGGGGGGGCAGCAGGGCGACGGCCAGTGCCAGCCCCAGTATGGCGGGTGTGTACAGCCGGGCAAAGCGGTCAACAAAGCGCTGGGTTGGCGCACGGGCGCTCTGGGCCTGCTCCACCGTCTGGATGATTCGGGCCAGGGTACTGTCTGACGCCGTGCTGCGGGTCTGATACTCCAGCTCTCCCGCCTGGTTGATGGTGCCTGCAAACAGCGGATCGCCCGGACTTTTTTCGACCGGCAGGCTTTCCCCGGTGATGGGGGCCTGGTTACCGCTGGACTGGCCTTGCAAGACCTGGCCATCCAGTGCACTGCGTTCACCGGGCCGGACCCGTACCCGGCTGCCGACAGGAACGGCGGCGGCGGCGACGCGCCGCCACTGGCCATCCGGCTGCAGGACCAGCGCCTGCTGTGGTGCCAGTTCCAGAAGGCCACGAAGGGCATCCCGGGCCCGGTCCATGGCTCTGGCTTCCAGCCGTTCCGCCAGGGCAAACAGGACCATGACCATGGCTGCTTCCGGCCACTGGCCGATCAGCAGGGCGCCGGTTACGGCCACGCTCATCAGGGCATTGATGTTCAGGTCACGGTTTTTCAGGGCCAGCCAGCCCTTGCGGTATACCGTCAGACCACTGAGGCAGATGGCGACCAGGGCTGGCAGGGCAACCAGCCAGTCCGGGGTATTCTGGACAAGATGCAGGCCTTCAGCCAGCAGCGCCGCCACTCCGGCTACTGCCAGCTGCCAGGGGGGGAGGCCTGTGGCCAGCGGGGCTGGCGGGCTGTCCGTCTGGACAGGCTGTGGGGTAAACCCCATGGCCTGCAGGCTGGCCAGTGCGGTTTCCAGCGCTTCCGGAGTGTGGCGGAAAGTCAGGGTGCGCTGCAGCAGGTTGATCTGCAGGTCCTCAAGGCCGGGCAGGCTGGACAGCCGGTTGCGGATCTGGCTTTCTTCAACAGCGCAGCACAGCTGGGAAATCTGCAGGCAGCTCTGCTGGCTGGCCAGCAGTGGCCGGGCCTGCAGGCCGGTACTGGCGATCTGTTGCAGGATCTGTGACAGGTCACCCGGTGCGTGGTAGGTGATCTGCAGGCGACGTTCCAGCAGGCTGAATTCCAGATGCCGGATCCAGGGGAGGGCCTGCAGGGCTTTGCGGAGCTGCAGCTCTTCAGCCGGGCAGTCCATATCTTCAATGTCTAGCCGGACCTGCTGGCTGCAGATATCCGGGGAGGCTGGGGACTGGCCGAGGACGGGCAGTTCGCCGGGCGGCGGGCAGCAGTTACAGGCGTTCATGGCAGGTTCTCCGGAAGGGCTGTACCGGAGTAAACAGTCTGTAGTGACTTCAGGGTCAAGGGGATAACGGATGCGGATTGGTGAGCTGGCCCGCCGGGCAAGGTGCCCGGTGGAGACCGTGCGTTATTACGAGCGGGAAGGATTGTTGCCGGAGCCGGAGCGCAGTGGCAGCAATTACCGGATTTACGGGGAGGCCCAGCTGGAGCGGCTGACATTTATCCGCAACTGCCGGGGACTGGACATGACTCTGGAGGAAATTCGCCAGCTGCTGGTGCTGCGGGATCAGCCCGGTGCCAACTGCAGCCGCGTCAATCAGCTGATTGAGGCCCATCTGGGGCATGTCCGGGCACGGATTGCCAGTTTGCAGGCACTGGAAGCCCAGCTGTCTGCGCTGCGCCACAGCTGTTCCGGGCAGCCGCAGTGCGAGATTCTGCATCAGCTCAATCAGGCTGACCGGCTGGCGGTGAAGGCTTGCTGCTCCCATGTGGACTCTTGCCATACCCGGTAAGCGGTTCGCTGCGGGGAACGCGTACGCACACTTCCAGGCCGCCCAGTGGCGAGTCGCGCAGGGCAATGCTGCCATTGTGCAGTTCGACGATCCGGGCCACGATGGACAGGCCGAGTCCGGCACCCTGGCCAGGTCCCTGGCGGAAAAAGCGCTCGAACAGCTTGCTGCGCAGGGCGGGCGGCACGCCGGGCCCGCTGTCCCGGACCCGCAGTACCAGGACATTCAGCCCTTCGTTTTCCAGTACCACCTGGATCTGGCCGCCCCGCGGGGTGTATTGCACGGCATTGCTGATCAGGTTCTGCAGCAGGATGCCCAGGCTTGGGGCATCACCGGGCATCCAGAATGAGCTGCTTTCACAGGCTTCCAGGGTCAGCTCCTGCCCCTGGTCAAGGGCCAGGGGGGTCAGTTCGGCCAGCTGGCTGCGGACCAGGGCGCGCAGGTCCAGCGGGTTCATGCCGGTCTGTATGGCACTGGGTTCCAGCCGGGCCAGGGTCAGCATCTGGGTTACCACCCGGGTGGCCCGCGCCACCGCCTGCCCAAGATGGTGCAGGGCGTCTTCCCGGTCCTCCGGTGTCCGGGCTGCCAGGGCATTCTGCTGGTGAATCCGCAGAACGGCCAGGGGGGTGCGCAGCTCATGGGCGGCATCGGCCAGAAAGCGTTTTTCCCGGGCCAGCAGCCGGGTCAGTTGCAGCAGCAGCCGGTTCAGGGAGGCGGCCATGGGCTCCAGTTCGGCGGGCAACGGATCAAAGGCAATCGGCGAGAGGTTGCCCGGATCCCGGGATTTGAGGCGCTGGACCATCCGCTCCAGCGGACGCAGGCCGAAGCCAACCGCCAGCCAGACCATCAGGGCCAGCATGGGCAGGGCCAGCAGGTCAGGAACCAGGGTTCTCCGGGCAATCTTGCCGACCAGCTCGCCCCGGACGTCTTCACGTTCACCCGCCAGAACCCACAGGTCTGTCTGCTGGTCGTGCAGCACAAACAGGCGCCATAAATGCCCGTCTTCCAGCATGACATCGTAATAACCGTCCGGGTGCAGCTCTTTCAGGGACAGCGGGATACGTTCATCCAGCCGGTAGTCCGGATAGCGGGCCTGCAGCAGTTCGTCCAGGGCGCTTTCCGGCACGCTGGCCGAGCGCAGGATCAGCCGGCCGCTGTTGGTAAATACCTGGAAGGCCAGCTTGCTTTCGTAGGGATGGCCGGGTGTACTGCTGAACGGCGCCCGGGTCTGCAGGTTGATGGCCTCATCCAGGGCGCGCTGTACCTGATTGAGGGATTCCTCGCTCATATTGTGGCCGACCAGTCCCTCCAGCAGCCGGGCGCTCTGGGCCAGCTGGGCATCAAACAGCTCTTCGGTTTCGTGCTGGGCGTCCCGGTAGCTCTTGTAGGAGATCATTGGCAGGGACAGGGTCAGCAGCCCCAGCACCAGGGCCAGCACCCGGCTGCGCAGTGACCACATGTCAGGCCTTGTCCACCAGATAGCCAACGCCACGTACGGTCCGGATCAGTTCGGGGAAAAATTTCTTGCGCAGGTGATGGATATGGACTTCGAGGGCATTACTTTCCACTTCATCATCCCAGCCATACAGGGCCTCCTGCAGGCGATCCCGGGTCAGTACCCGGCCCGGCTGGGCCAGCAGCTGGTGCAGCAGGAGAAACTCCTTGCGGGACAGGCTGATGGCCAGCCCCTGATGGCTGACCTGCTGGGTGGTGGGGTCCAGCTGGATATCCCGCCAGGTGATCAGGGTATGGGGCCGGTTCAGACTGCGCCGCAGCAGGGCCCGCAGCCGGGCTTTCAGTTCAGCAACATCGAACGGTTTGACCAGGTAGTCATCCGCTCCGGCATCCAGTCCGGCAATCCGGTCGCTGGTGGTGTCCCGGGCGGTCAGGACCAGAACGGGTACGGTGCTGGCTCCGGCCCGCAATTGCTTGAGCACGGAAAGTCCGTCCAGCCGGGGCAGGCCCAGGTCCAGAACCACCAGCTCGAACGCCTCGGTTTTCAGTGCATGCAGGGCGCTGGCACCATCCTGTAACCAGTCAACGGTATAGCTTTCGCTCCGGAGGGCTGCCCGGATCCCTTCGCCCAGGGCCTGGTCATCTTCAACCAGCAGTACGCGCATGAGGTTTTCCCGGTCAGTAGGTTTCCGGGCTATTCAACCAGCAGGCTGGGCCCGTAATCCAGCCTTTTTACCTGTACAGGCAATAGAGTGTTTTTTATGGCTTTGTCCCCAGTACCCTGATCTCCGTTAGGATGATCTTTTTATCTGAACCGGATAGCCGTATGGAAAAACGGATGCCATTGAGTTCCCTGGGCTGGCGACAGCGTTTGTACATTGTGGTGTTTCATAGTGATACCCCGGCCGGCAAGGCTTTTGATGCCGTCCTGCTTTCGGTGATCCTGGCCAGCCTGCTGGTGGTGATGCTGGACAGTGTGGTGGATATTCACCGCCAGTACGGGGCTGTGCTCTGGGCTCTGGAGTGGTTTTTTACGGTCATTTTTCTGGCGGAGTATCTGGTACGCATTTACTGCCACCCGAAGCCAGCCCGGTATATTTTCAGTTTTTACGGGCTGATTGACCTGTTTTCCGTGCTGCCGGCCTTTATTGCGCTGCTGTTGAGCGGTACCCAGTACCTGATCGCGATCCGGGTAATCCGGATGCTACGGGTATTCCGGATCCTGAAGATGACCCACTATCTGGCCCAGGCCAATTTCCTGGCAGTAGCCCTGCGCAGCAGCCAGCAGAAAATAGTGGTTTTCTTTATCTCGGTGTGCAGCCTGATTGTGGTGTTTGGTACGCTGATGTATGTCATTGAGGGCCCTGAAAACGGTTTTACCAGCATCCCGATCAGTGTTTACTGGGCCGTGGTTACCCTGACAACCGTAGGCTTCGGGGATATCGTGCCCCATACCGCTCTGGGCAAGGCACTGGCCTCGCTGGTGATGATCATGGGGTATTCGATCATTGCCGTACCCACTGGCATCTTTACGGCCGAGCTGGCCAACAGCATCCGGCCGGAGGCCATGCAGCACCGCTGCCCCCAGTGCGGAAAAGGCAGCCATGAGCCCGGCGCGGTGTTCTGCTGCTGCTGTGGAACGCCACTGTTCCGCAAGCTTGAGCCCCAGGATTGAGGCATTGCCCGTATAAAAGCGTTTACCGGCAGGCCGAACCGGCTAAGATAGCTGGCTGCGGCCTGCCGGTATGCTGGCCTTGCCCTGAAATTCCAGTGACTCCGGTTCGGTTCTGCTGACTCCTGACGCATTCTCCATGCAGCCATGACGCCATCCTGACCGCTTACTGGCTCATCCCAACCCATGTGACCTTTGGTAGGGGTCACCACTAGGAGAGGAGGCGCCATGCCTGTCATTACTCTTCCCGACGGCAGCAGCCGTTCATTTGACCATCCGGTTTCCGTGGCCGAGGTCGCCCGCTCTATCGGGGCTGGTCTGGCCAAAGCCACCCTGGCGGGCCGGGTCAACGGCCGTCTGGTGGATGCCTGTGACCTGATTGACCAGGATGCCACGCTGCAAATCATTACTCCGAAGGATCAGGAGGGGCTGGAGATTATCCGCCATTCCTGTGCTCACCTGATTGGTCATGCGGTCAAGCAGCTGTATCCCGCAGCAAAGATGGTCATCGGGCCGGTTATTGAGGACGGTTTTTACTACGATATTGCCTGTGAGCGGCCTTTTACCCTGAGTGATCTGGCGGCCATTGAAGAGCGGATGCGGGAGCTGATTGACCGGGAATATGATGTCATCAAGAAAATGACGCCCCGGGATGAAGTCATCGCCGTATTCCGCCAGCGCGGTGAAGACTACAAGCTGCGCCTGATTGAGGACATGCCTGATGAACAGGCCATGGGCCTTTACTATCACGAAGAATATGTGGATATGTGCCGTGGTCCCCATGTGCCCAATACCCGCTTTCTGAAAGCCTTCAAGCTGACCCGGCTGTCCGGGGCTTACTGGCGGGGCGACTCAAAAAACGAGCAGCTGCAGCGGATTTATGGCACGGCCTGGGCGGACAAGAAGCAGCTGGCCGCTTACTTGCAGCGTATCGAGGAAGCCGAGAAGCGCGATCACCGCAAGATCGGCAAGCGGATGGGGCTGTTTCATACCCAGGAAGAAGCTCCGGGCATGGTGTTCTGGCACCCAGATGGCTGGACACTCTACCAGGCACTGGAGCAGTACATGCGCCAGGTCCAGCGTGAGAACGGCTACCTGGAGATTCGTACGCCCCAGGTGGTGGACCGGATTCTCTGGGAGAAATCCGGGCACTGGGCCAACTATGCGGAGAACATGTTCACCACGGAGTCGGAAAGCCGGGACTATGCCATCAAACCGATGAACTGTCCCTGCCATGTCCAGGTGTATAACCAGGGGCTGAAAAGCTACCGGGAATTGCCCCTGCGGCTGGCCGAGTTTGGCGCCTGCCACCGTAATGAGCCTTCCGGTGCCCTGCATGGCATCATGCGGGTGCGTGGCTTTACCCAGGATGACGCACATATTTTCTGCACTGAAGAGCAGATGCAGAGCGAGTCGGCAGCCTTTATCCAGCTGACCCGGGCGGTTTATGCTGATTTTGGTTTTGAGGACATCCAGCTGAAACTGTCCACCCGGCCAGAAAAGCGGGTGGGTTCTGATGATCTGTGGGATCAGGCCGAGGCTGCCCTGGCGGCTGCTTTGGACAGTGCCGGCCTGCCCTATGAGCTGCAGCCGGGCGAGGGGGCATTTTATGGACCCAAAATCGAGTTTTCCCTGAAAGACTGCCTGGGACGGGTCTGGCAGTGCGGAACCCTGCAGCTGGACTTCAATTTGCCGGTCCGGCTGGGTGCAGAGTATGTGGGTGAAGACAACAGCCGCAAGCATCCTGTCATGCTGCACCGGGCGATTCTGGGCTCTTTCGAGCGTTTTATCGGTATTCTGATCGAGCATTACGAGGGTGCCTTTCCGGCCTGGTTGGCCCCGGTCCAGGCCGTGGTGATGAACATCACCGACAGGCAGGCCGACTTTTCCCGGAGCGTGGAAAAAACCCTGGCCAGCCAGGGATTCCGGGTCAATGCTGACTTGAGAAACGAGAAAATCGGCTTTAAAATCCGCGAGCATACTTTGCTCAAAGTTCCCTATCTGCTGGTTATCGGCGACCGGGAAGTTGAGACGGGATCCGTAGCCGTACGCACCCGCGATGGTGCCGATCTGGGCAGCATGCCTGTCGGGCAGTTTGCGGATGTACTGGCCAGAAGCGTGTCCCTGCGTGGCAGAAAAGTGACGGAGTAACGATTATTAAGCGTGAAATGAGACAAGAAAAACGGGCTCAGCCGAAACCGCCAATCAACGAAAACATCTCGGCACGCGAGGTCCGGCTGATTGGTGCGGATGGCGAGCAGGTTGGTATCGTTTCGCTGGATGAAGCCCTGCAGATTGCCGAAGAGGCCAAGCTGGATCTGGTCGAGATTGCGGCTGATGCTGTTCCGCCAGTCTGCCGGATCATGGACTATGGCAAGCACCTGTTCGAGAAAAAGAAACAGGTTGCTGCAGCCAAGAAGAACCAGAAGCAGGTCCAGGTCAAGGAAATCAAGTTTCGCCCTGGAACGGAAGAGGGCGACTATCAGGTCAAGCTGCGTAACCTGATCCGCTTCCTCAATGAGGGAGACCGGGCCAAGGTTTCCCTGCGGTTCCGGGGCCGTGAAATGGCTCACCAGGAGCTGGGGCTTGAACTGCTGAAGCGGGTCGAGGCTGACCTTGTCGAGCTGGGTACGGTGGAGCAGCAGCCCAAGCTGGAAGGACGCCAGCTGATGATGGTTATCGCACCCAAAAAGAGAAAGTAGCTTCCAGGGCACTGGCAGGCCTTGTGGCTATTCGTTATTGAGTGAATACGGAGTATTCAGAACATGCCAAAGATGAAAACCAAGAGCGGCGCTGCAAAGCGCTTCAAGAAAACGGCTTCGGGCTTCAAGCACAAGCACGCATTCAAAAGCCACATTCTGACCAAGATGACTACCAAGCGTAAGCGTCAGCTGCGGGGTTGCAGTCTGCTGCACCCGTCTGATGTTGCCAAGGTAGAGCGCATGCTGCGCGTTCGTTAATCCGCCCAGGACAGGAAACAGATTATGGCTCGTGTTAAGCGTGGCGTTATTGCCCGTCGTCGTCACAAAAAAATCCTGAAGCTTGCCAAAGGTTATTACGGAGCCCGTTCCCGGGTATTCCGGGTTGCCAAGCAGGCGGTTATCAAGGCTGGTCAATATGCCTACCGTGACCGTCGCCAGCGCAAGCGCCAGTTCCGTGCCCTGTGGATTGCCCGGATCAATGCCGGCGCCCGTCAGAATGGCCTGTCTTACAGCCGGCTGATCGCTGGTCTGAAAAGGGCAGCCATTGAGATCGACCGCAAGGTGCTGGCTGATCTGGCCGTGAACGAGAAGCTGGCTTTTACTGCTATCGTTGAAAAAGCAAAGGCCTCTCTGGCCTGATTGCTGCGGTAATCCCGGTTGTCCGGGATTCATCAATAGCGTAACCGGATAGGGGAAGAGCCTGTGGTTCTTCCCCTATTTCGTATCGGGGCTTTTGCACAATCAGGCCAGCCTGAGGCAGGCTGATTGTGCAAGACCCTCTGGAGTTCGGACATGGAAAACTTGAATGCATTGGTTCTGCAAGCAATTGAGGCCGTGCAGCAGAGTGAGGATGTAAACGCCCTGGAGCAGGTTCGGGTCCAGTATCTGGGCAAAAAGGGCGAGCTGACCCAGCTGATGAAGTCGCTGGGCAACCTTTCGGCGGAGGATCGGCCCAGGATCGGGGCGCTGGTCAATGCGGCCCGGGAGCAGCTCCAGGAGACCATGGGGCAGCGCCGGGAGGCTCTGGAGCTCGCTGCACTCAACCAGCAGCTGGCTGCAGAGCGGCTGGATGTTACCCTGCCGGGGCGGGGTCAGGCTACGGGTGGCCTGCATCCCCTGTCACGGACTCTAGCCCGGATCGAGCAGATTTTTACCCGGATCGGGTATGGCGTGGCTGAGGGTCCGGAGGTGGAAGATGACTACCATAACTTCGGTGCCCTGAATATTCCCGACCATCATCCGGCCCGGGCCATGCATGATACGTTCTACTTCAGCGACAGCATGCTGCTGCGGACTCATACGTCGTCCGTGCAGGTGCGCACCATGGAAAACACTCAACCCCCCATCCGTATCATTTGCCCGGGCCGGGTCTACCGTTGTGACTCTGACCAGACCCATTCGCCGATGTTTCATCAGGTGGAAGGGCTGCTGGTTGATGAAGGCGTCAACTTCGCCGATCTGAAGGGTACCATTGAGGCCTTTTTGAAAGCCTTCTTTGAAGCTGATCTGGAGGTACGCTTCCGGCCTTCGTTCTTTCCTTTTACTGAGCCTTCGGCGGAAGTGGATATCCGGCGCACGGTGGTTCGGGATGGTCAGGAAACCAGTAGCTGGCTGGAGGTACTGGGTTGCGGAATGGTGCATCCGGACGTGCTGAGGATGTCGGGCATTGATCCCGAAAAATACCAGGGCTTTGCCTTCGGAATGGGGGTTGAGCGGCTGACCATGCTGCGTTATGGCGTCAATGACCTGCGGGTCTTTTTTGATAACGATCTGCGCTTTCTTGAGCAGTTCCGTTAATCACTGGCGCTTGAGGATATTCGGGAGAACAGCATGAAGTTCAGTGAGCAGTGGTTGCGCACATGGGTAAGGCCACCGGTTTCCAGTGATGAACTGGTGGCCCGTCTGTCGATGGTCGGGCTGGAAGTGGATGCTGCCGATCCGGTGGCGGGTGTGTTTAGCGGGGTTGTGATTGGTGAGGTGCTGTCGGCTGAGCCACACCCTGATGCGGAGAAGCTGCAGGTCTGTCAGGTCAGTAATGGCCAGGACATCTTGCAGATTGTCTGCGGTGCTCCCAATGTCCGGCCCGGACTGAAAGTGCCGCTGGCCATGATAGGTGCCCGGCTGCCCGGTGACTTCCAGATCAAAAAAGCCCGGCTGCGGGGCATTGACTCCTTTGGCATGCTCTGCTCGGCCGCCGAGCTGGAGATCAGCCAGGAAAACGCCGGTCTGCTGGAGCTGGCTGCCGATGCGCCGGTTGGTGAGGATATCCGCCGATATCTGGCGCTGGATGATCTGTGCATTGAAATTGGTCTGACGCCCAACCGGGGGGACTGTCTGTCCATCGCCGGTCTGGCCCGTGAAACCGGAGCCATTTATGGTGTGCCGGTTGCTCCGCCGCCCTGTGAGCCGGTTCGGCCGCGCCATGATGAAGTCCGCCCGGTTGAGGTCCTGGAGCCGGTCGCCTGTCCCCGCTATCTGGGTCGGGTGATCCGCAATGTGGACCTGTCCCGGCCGGTGCCGATGTGGATGGCAGAGCGGCTGCGCCGCTGTGGTATCCGCAGCATTGATCCGGCTGTGGATGTGACCAACTACGTCATGCTGGAGCTGGGGCAGCCACTGCATGCGTTTGATCTTGAGGAGATCCGGGGGGGGATCCGGGTGCGCCGGGCGCTGCCTGGCGAACGGCTGGTCCTGCTGGATGGCCAGGAGGTTGCACTCAAGCCGGAGACACTGGTCATTGCTGACCATGAGCGGCCACTGGCTATGGCAGGGGTCATGGGTGGAGAACATAGTGGTGTCAGTGAGCGGACCCGAGACCTGTTCCTGGAGAGTGCCTTCTTTGACGTTGTAGCCATGGCTGGAACCGCCCGTTCCTATGGTTTGCATACGGAGTCTTCCCACCGCTATGAGCGTGGCGTGGATCCGCAGCTGACCCGGCGTGCCATGGAGCGGGCCACCGCCCTGTTGCTGGAAATCGTGGGTGGAGAGGCGGGGCCGGTTGTCGAGATTGGCAGTCCGCAGCATCTGCCTGTTCCGGGGCTGGTTACCCTGCGGGCCAGCCGGGTGGAGCAGCTGCTTGGCCTGCCCATGTCTGCTGCCCGTATAGAATCCCTGCTGACAGCACTCGGGTTCAGCCTGCAGGCAGAAGGTGAAGGCCATTGGCAGGTCTGTGTCCCTTCACACCGTTTTGATGTCAGTCTGGAGGTAGACCTGATTGAGGAGCTGGGCCGGCTGCATGGTTATGACCAGTTGCCTGTCCGCTATCCGGAGGCCCGGCTGGCCCCGGCTGCTCCATCTGAGGCCACTGTTCCCTTGACCCGCCTGAAAGGCCTGCTGGTGGATCGGGGTTATCAGGAGGCCATTACTTATAGCTTTATTGATCCGGAGCTGTTTGTCCGTTTTGACCATCAGAATCCGCCCCTGCTGCTCAGCAACCCCATTTCCCAGGATATGGCGGCAATGCGCTCGACATTGTGGCCGGGCCTGGTCAAAGCATTGCAATATAACCTGAATCGCCAGCAGAGCCGGGTACGTCTCTTTGAGGCGGGTCTATGCTTCCGGGGCAGTCTGGCCAATTTGCAGCAGGAGAGTGTTATTGCCGGACTGGTGACCGGAAATCTGCTGCCAGACTTGTGGGGCCAGCCCGGCAAGACCGCCGATTTTTATGACATCAAGGGTGATGTGGAAGCCATGCTTGGTCTGTCTGGTACGGGTCAGGACTGGCGTTTTGTTCCGGCAGAGCATCCGGTTCTGCATCCCGGCCAGACAGCACGGATAGAACGGCAGGGTATCCCGGCGGGCTGGCTGGGTGCCCTGCATCCCGGCCAGCTGGGTGCCTTGGGAGTTGACCAGCCTGTTTATCTGTTTGAGCTGGATCTGGCCATGGTGGTGGCTGGAACGCTGCCCGGATTTCAGGAGCTGTCCCGCTTCCCGGAAACGAAACGGGATCTGGCCATTCTGGTACCCGAAACGCTGCCCGCCGACAGCCTGCTGGAGGCTATCCGGGGGGCTGCAGGGGAGTTTCTGACGGAATTGCGCCTTTTTGATGTCTATCAGGGCAAAGGGGTTGACGAGGGTCGCAAAAGCCTGGCTATAGCCTTGACCTGGCAGCATCCATCCCGCACGCTCAACGATGAAGAAGTGGAGAGCTGCATACAGCAGATTCTTGGCTCAATACATGAAAAATTTGGTGCGACGTTAAGGACGTAACCCTTATGACAGCTCTGACAAAGGCAGAAATGGCCGAGCGCCTGTATGAGGACCTTGGTCTGAACAAGCGGGAGGCCAAAGAGCTGGTGGAGCTGTTTTTTGAGGAAATTCGCCGGGCTCTGGAGCAGCGTGAACAGGTGAAGTTATCGGGCTTCGGTAATTTTGACCTGCGTGACAAGCGGCAGCGCCCGGGGCGTAATCCGAAAACCGGGGAAGAAATCCCTATCACGGCCCGGCGGGTCGTCACTTTCCGGCCCGGCCAGAAGCTGCGGACCAAGGTAGAAGCCTATGCGGGTAACGCCCCGCAATAGGAAGCAGTTTCTTGCTTTAGCATGATTGGCTGGCCTGTGCGATGCGGGTAAGTCGGGTAGGGGCATATGGTCTGTTTATTGGGTGTTGCCGTGTACCCTGTATGGTATTACTCGATTCAGGCAGGATACAGGCTGTCTGCTTGTTCTGGCGTCTAACTACGTTAGTGATCAGGGAATTGGAGTTACCGGAAGCTTCGGGTTTTAGGCTGCTTGTACTCCATGTTGTCTGCTGGGTTGTTATCGTGCCTGGCAGGCTTCTGGTGTGGCTTTACGGCTACGCTTGTAACAATATATTTCTCTCGTGGCTGGTATCAGGCGAAGAGTCAGGTAATAATTCTTTCAGGAAAATATCTTGACAGGAATGGATTATTTGACTTTCTTCAGATACCTGCTGTCAGGTTTTATCCTAACCTTCCACACAAACCAAGTATGGCGTCTAGGTCAGTACGATGAAGCACTCTATTAAAGCAACACTACTTTCTCTGGCAATTCTGTCTTCCCATGCCTGGGCTGAGGAAAAAGATGCAGCGGCTACTCCGGCTGCAGCCGTACCAGCAGTATCTGCCGCTACTGATGAAGCCAAAAAAGATAGCGCGGCCACTCCGGAAGTAGCGGCTCCTGCAGGGCGGCAGGACAAGCTGTTCAATATCTCCCGTCAGGGATATGAAGCGATGTATGAAATCCAGCGGGCCCGGCTGTCCCTGTTTAGTGGTTATCCGGAAGAGGCAGTCAAAGCTGTTGATCATGCTGTTACGCTGCTATCTATCGATCAGGAAGACTGGAAAGAGTTTGTCAAGACCAGCAAAAAATCTCCGCGCAACGATTATGACTATATCGTGATTGATGCGGAGGTTGCGGTAGCAGAAAATTATGTTTCTACGCCAGACAAACAGCAGGCCATTGACAAGGCCAATGAAAAGTTCAAAAAAGGCGATCATCGGGGGGCTATTGAGGCCTTGCGTCTGGCGGGTGTCGGGGTATCAGAAACCGAATTCCTGATGCCGCTGAAGCATACGCTGCAGGCAGCGAAGGATGCCCAGTCCCTGCTGAAAGCAGGCAAGTACTATGAGGCCAATCTGGCCCTGAAAGGTGCTGAAGAGGGCATTATCAGCGATACGGAGACCATCAGTGAAATGCCTGAAGCGGAAGCTGCTGCGGATGCCGGAGATGCCAGCAAAAAATAAGCGGACGCCCGCGTTATGGCTTTAGGTTGCTGTTTGCGGCTGTAAAGCGATAAAAACAAAAGGCCGGAACTCACGCTCTGGCCTTTTTGCATTTTTCCTGGCCTAAAGACGGGGGCAATATCGCCAGCCAGGCTGGTATAAAACTAACAGGCCTGTTGGCCAGTGCCTTTGAGGCTGATGCATCGGTTGTTTCGTTTTTCCTGCAGGAGTTTGCCATGGAAAATGTGAATGCTGTTGGTCATCAACTGAATGCCCACAAAGATATTCTGGGACTGCTGACAGATCAGGTCATGGCCTCCCTTGCGGGGATACCTGCGACCGGGCAGGCCGAGGCCATTGTTCCGGCCCGTTCTGGCCAGCTGTTTTTCCAGATACAGCGGGACCGCTGTGACTGTGAGCAGTGCCAGGTTCTCCGCGCCATCGTCGATAACCTGTAATACACACTTTTGGCCTCGGGCTGTCAGCTGGCCTGGCAGCCGTTCGGTACTCTTTGCCGGAATCCTCTGCGCTGCCTTGAGAAAATCATTCTGGTCTTGCTGAAAATACCTTATCGTTTGAGCCTGGGCTGTAAAAAGCAGGCAGAAATGGCCGCGGGCTGTTCTGGCGACAGACGGAAGGCTGGTCTTTCTTTCCCTGATCCTGATTGACTGCAAACAGATAGCGTGGTTTTGATGAAACAGAGCTGGACTCCCGACAGTTGGCGTAGCAAACCCATTCAGCAGCAGCCGGAG
>DIDB01000190.1 GCA_002417905.1 Pseudomonadaceae bacterium UBA5811 | reverse complement strand
GAAATGTGTATGAAAGACTGGCCCACCTCGGGTACGACGCGTTTTTCATCGCCGCTGGGGGTTTATGACTTCCAGAAACGTTCCTCGATCATTCACTGCTCGGCGGAGGGCGCTTCGCTGTTGGGCCGCACCGCCTCGATACTGGCCCGGGGTGAATCCCTGACGGCCCATGCCCGCAGTGCGGAATACCGGATCCGATAATCCTTGTGGCCCCGGACGACCGCCATCCGGGGCTATGACATACATTCAGGAGTCAAAGGGCAATGAGCAGGTTCTGGAGCCCGTTCGTCAACCAGCTGGTGCCTTATGTACCCGGAGAGCAGCCCAGGCTGTCCCGGCTGGTCAAGCTCAATACCAACGAAAATCCCTACGGCCCGTCACCAAAGGCCATTGCGGCCATGCAGGCCGAGCTGGGCGACAGCCTGCGCCTGTACCCGGATCCGGATGGCGAGGTCCTGAAACAGGCGGTGGCCGATTTTTACGGTATTCCGCCGGAGCAGGTATTTGTGGGCAATGGTTCGGATGAGGTGCTGGCCCATGCCTTTATGGGGCTGTTCCAGCACGGCCGGCCGCTGCTGTTCCCGGATATCACCTACAGTTTTTATCCGGTGTATTGCGGCCTGTATGGCATCGCCCATGAACCGGTGCCGCTGGACGGGCAGTTCTGTATCCGTCCGGAAGATTACCGGCGGCCCAATGGCGGCATTGTATTTCCCAATCCCAATGCACCGACGGGCCGGCTGTTGCCCCTGATGGCGATTGAGCAGATCCTGCAGGACAACCCGGATTCCGTGGTGCTGGTGGATGAGGCCTATATCGACTTTGGCGGTGAAAGTGCCATTGGTCTGGTGGACCGCTACCCCAACCTGCTGGTGACCCAGACCCTGTCCAAGTCCCGTTCGCTGGCCGGGCTGCGGGTCGGACTGGCCGTGGGCCAGCCGGAGCTGATTGAGGCCCTGGAGCGGATCAAGAACAGTTTCAATTCCTATCCGCTGGACCGGCTGGCGATTGCCGGGGCGGCGGCGGCCTTTGCTGACAGGGTCTGGTTCCAGCAGACCTGCCAGCAGGTGATGGCCAGCCGGACCCGGCTGGTCGCTGACCTTCAGGCGCTGGGTTTTGAGGTATTGCCCTCGGCAGCCAACTTTGTGTTTGCCCGGCATCCTGGCCAGCAGGCCGGCCACATTGCGGCGGTATTGCGTGAGCAGGGCGTGATTGTCCGCCACTTCCGCCAGCCACGCATCGAGCAGTTCCTGCGGATTACCGTGGGCACCCCCGGACAGAACCAGGCCCTGCTGGATGCCCTGCAGCCGCTGTTTACTCCTGCATAGGTGGCAGCGGCCGCTGGCCAACCCTGGCGCGCAGGGTCAGCGGCTGGCCAGCCCGCAGGATCTGCAGGCTGGCCAGATCACCCGGCCGGGTACGGGCGACCTGGTTCATTGAGGTCCGGCCATCTGTGGCAGCGGTACCGTTAATCGCCAGAATGATATCGCCCGTCTGCAACCCGGCTTCGGCTGCGGGCCCATGTTCGGCCATACCGGTCACCATAATGCCGGCCGGACTCTGCAGCCCGGCGGTTCTGGCCTGCTCACGGGGCAGCGGCTGGACCTCGACCCCCAGCCAGCCCCGGATCACCTGACCCTGGCGAATGATCGCCTCCATGACCTCCATGGCCAGCCGCACCGGAATGGCCAAGCCGATGCCTTGGGAGCCCCCGCTTTCGGAAATGATGGCGGCATTGATACCGATCAGCCGGCCCTGGACATCCACCAGCGCACCCCCGGAGTTGCCCCGGTTGATGGCTGCATCAGTCTGGATAAAGTCCTCATAGGTATTCAGCCCCAGCTGGTTGCGCCCGGTGGCACTGATGATGCCCATGGTGACGGTCTGGCCAAGTCCGAAGGGGTTGCCAATGGCCAGGGTGACATCCCCGACCTGCGCCTGCTCCGAGTGCCCGGCCGGAATGGCCGGCAGGTCCGGCAGGCTGATTTTCAGCACCGCCAGATCGGTTTCCGGGTCACTGCCCACCAGTCTGGCCCGGGTTTCCCGGCCGTCCCGCAGGGCCACCACGATCTGTTCGGCATTGGCCGTGACATGGTAGTTGGTCAGCAGATAGCCCTCCGGACTCATGATGACCGCCGAACCCAGGCTGGAGTTGATGCGCTGCTGGCGGGACGGACTGGCCCCCGTATCGCCCCGCAGGGTGTAGAGATTGACCACTGCCGGCGCGGCCAGACTGACTGCACCAGCATAAGAACCGCCGGGTTGTGCCAGGGTAACAGCCCGGCCCGGCAGGCGGAATGAGGCGGGCAGGCCAACCCATTCAGGAAACTGCTGGATTACCAGCAGGGCCGCCAGCAGGCCGGCCAGCAGTGGCCAGCCCAGATAGTGCAGGGCTTTGTGCATCCGGAAACCTGGGCAGAGCAGTTGCGGAATCTGGGAAGCACCTTTTAAGGTGCGTTTTATCTGAAGCAGGATGACATAAAAAAGGTCCGAATATGCAGGTATTGCTGTCCTCACTGGTGGAAGAAGCCAGCCGTTATCTGGGCAGTGCCCGGATTGCCGACTATTGCCCCAATGGCCTGCAGGTCCAGGGCCGCCCCGTGGTACAGCGGATCATTAGCGGTGTCACGGCCAGTCAGGCCCTGCTGGATGCGGCGGTTGAAGCGGGCGCCGATCTGCTCCTGGTGCATCACGGCTATTTCTGGAAGGGTGAGGATCCCTGTGTGACTGGTATCCGCCAGCACCGGCTGAAGACCCTGCTGGGCCATGACATCAGCCTGCTGGCCTATCACCTGCCGCTGGATATGCATCCTGAGGTGGGTAATAACGTACAGCTGGCCCGGCTGCTGGGGTTTGGTATTGACGGCCCGCTGGAGCCGGGCAACCCGAAGTCGGTGGGACTGGTGGGCCACCTGGAGCAGCCGCTCAGCCCGGTGGCGCTGCAGCAGCATGTCAGCCAGATGCTGGATCATGAGGCGTTGCTGGTTGCTGGCAGCCGTCCGGTACAGCGCATTGCCTGGTGCACGGGGGCTGCCCAGGGACAGATCAGCCAGGCGCTGGCCATGGGGGTGGATGCCTACCTGACCGGCGAGGTTTCCGAGCAGACGGTGCACATTGCCCGGGAAACCGGCCTGACCTTTCTGGCCGCCGGGCACCATGCCACTGAACGCTACGGCGTGCAGGCTCTGGGCCGCTATTTGGCGGAGCATTTTGGCGTGGAGCACCATTTCATCGATTGCCCGGTGCCTGTCTAGCCACCCGGGCCATGCCGGCTGAATATGCTTAGGCTTTTTCGGTCTATGTTGCACGGCCAGGCGGTAGGCAGGGCCATGTTACCATCCGCCGCATCCAGGCCAGCAGGCCCTTTCTTGTCTGTCGTGAGTCGCTATGCTTGAAAAACTGACGCACCTGAAACAGCTGGAGGCGGAAAGCATCCACATCATCCGTGAAGTGGCTGCCGAGTTTGCCAACCCGGTCATGCTGTACTCCATCGGAAAGGATTCGGCGGTGATGCTGCATCTGGCCCGCAAGGCCTTTTTCCCGGGCCGGCTGCCATTCCCGGTCATGCATGTGGATACCCGGTGGAAGTTCCAGGAAATGTACCGTTTCCGCGACCAGATGGTGAAGGAAATGGACCTGGACCTGATTATCCATGTCAATCCGGAGGGTGAGGCCCAGGGCATTAACCCCTTTACCCACGGTAGCGCCAAGCATACTGACATCATGAAGACCGAGGGCCTCAAGCAGGCGCTGGACAAGTACGGCTTTGATGCCGCGTTTGGCGGGGCGCGGCGCGACGAAGAAAAGTCCCGGGCCAAGGAGCGGGTGTACTCCTTCCGTGACAGCAAGCATCGCTGGGATCCGAAAAACCAGCGGCCCGAGCTGTGGAACCTCTATAACGGCAAGGTCAAAAAGGGCGAGTCGATCCGGGTCTTTCCGCTGTCCAACTGGACCGAGCTGGATATCTGGCAGTACATCTATCTGGAACAGATTCCCATTGTGCCACTGTATTTTGCGGCCGAGCGGGACGTCATCGAGAAAAACGGCACGCTGATCATGATTGATGATGAGCGTATTCTTGAGCATCTCAGCTCGGAGGAGAGGGCCCGCATCCAGAAAAAAATGGTGCGGTTCCGGACCCTGGGCTGCTACCCGCTGACCGGCGCGGTGGAGTCCACGGCCACCACATTGCCGGACATCATCCAGGAAATGCTCCTGACCCGGACCTCCGAACGCCAGGGCCGGGTCATTGACCATGATGGTGCCGGGTCAATGGAAGAAAAGAAACGTCAGGGCTACTTCTAAGGTTTACCCATCATGTCGCATCAATCCGAACTGATCAGCGGGGATATTCTCGCTTACCTGGCCCAGCACGAGCGCAAGGAGCTGCTGCGCTTTCTGACCTGCGGCAATGTGGACGACGGCAAAAGCACCCTGATCGGCCGCCTGCTGCATGACTCCAGGATGATCTATGAGGATCATCTGGAGGCCATTACCCGCGATTCGAAAAAAGTGGGCACCACCGGAGATGAGGTGGATCTGGCCCTGCTGGTGGATGGCCTGCAGGCCGAGCGCGAACAGGGCATCACCATTGATGTGGCCTACCGCTATTTTTCCACCGAAAAACGCAAATTCATCATTGCCGATACCCCCGGTCATGAGCAGTACACCCGCAATATGGCCACTGGTGCCTCCACCTGCGATCTGGCGATCATCCTGATTGATGCCCGCCACGGCGTACAGACCCAGACCCGCCGGCACAGCTACATCGCCTCACTGCTGGGCATCCGGCATATTGTGGTTGCCATCAACAAGATGGACCTGAAGGGCTTTGACCCGGCGGTGTTCGAGCAGATCCGCATGGATTATCTGGCCTTTGCCGGGCAGATTGGCATGGTTCCGGCCAGCCTGCACTTTGTGCCCATGTCAGCCCTCAAGGGCGACAACGTGGTCAGCCGCAGCGACAGCATGCCCTGGTACAGCGGCCAGTCACTGATGGAAATTCTTGAAACCGTGGAAATTGCCGCTGACCGTAACCTGACCGACCTGCGTTTCCCGGTGCAGTATGTCAACCGGCCCAACCTGGACTTCCGGGGCTTCGCCGGCACCCTGTCCAGTGGCATTCTGCGCCAGGGTGATGAGATCGTGGCCCTGCCTTCCGGCAAAACCAGCCGGGTGCGCTCCATCGTCACCTATGATGGCGAACGGGAGCAGGCCGGGCCGGGGGAGGCCATTACGCTGACGCTGGAGGATGAAATTGACGTGTCCCGGGGGGACATGCTGGTGCATGCCGACAGCCGGCCCCAGGTCACGGACAGTTTTGATGCCATGCTGGTCTGGATGGCCGAAGAGCCACTGCGTCCCGGCAAAAAGTATGACCTGAAGCGGGCGACCAGTTATGTACCGGGCAATATTGCCGCGATCTGCTACCAGGTGGACGTCAATACCCTGGAGGAGAAGCCGGCCAGCGAGCTGGCGCTGAATGGCATTGCCCGGGTCAGCGTCAGTCTGGATGCGCCGCTGGCGCTGGATGGCTATGCGGAAAACCGTACCACCGGTGCGTTTATCCTGATTGACCGGCTGAGCAATGCCACAGTGGCTGCCGGGATGATTATCGCCACGCCCCGGCCCCATGGCCAGGGCCCCCACGGCCAGCTGGCCCATGTGACTCCGGAAGAACGGGCGGCCCGTTTTGGCCAGCAGGCCGTGACCCTGCTGTTCACCGGGGTTTCTGGTACAGGCAAAAGCACTCTGGCCTATGCGCTGGAGCGCTGGCTGTTTAACCGGGGCCGGGCCGTTTATGTGCTGGATGCCCAGAACCAGCCGGCGGGCACCGGCTGGCCACAGGCGGCCGGCATGGCTAGAGCCCTGAACGGTGCCGGGCTGATTGCCCTGGCGGCCTTTGAAGCCGGGGAGGCAGCCGGCCGGGAGCAGGCGGCGGCCCGGATCGGTGCGGAGCAGCTGCTGACCATCCAGCTGCAGGCCTCGGCCAGGACCTGCCATGCCCGTGATCCACGCGGGTTATATGCTGCAGGTCAGGCTAGCCCGGTCTATGAAGCCCCTGTAGCAGCAGATCTGCTGATTGATACGGATAGCCAGAGCCTTGAGGACAGCGTGCAGGCTGTGCTGGTTCTGCTGCGTCAGCGGGGTATTTTCTGAGCCGTCTTTGCCGGAGCAGGAAGGGGCGCCCCGGGGCGCCCCTTTTTTATTATCCAGGCAAGGCAGGGTATTGCAGGAGGGCCGGCGTCAGTCGCTGTCCACGCTGCGGCCGGTCTTTTTCTGCAGGTCCACTTCACCTGCTCCGGACGGGCTGGACGGAAAGCGCCATGAGCCATAACGGATAATCAGGGTGGCCACCGACAGCAGCAGGATGGCGCCACTGATCATAATGATCCCCATATCCGGGTTATGGTCATGCTGGATATCGCCAATCATCATCCGGGTCAGGGCGGTAATGGCCACATACACCAGAAAGCGCACCGGCATGTGCTTGGTCTTGAAGTAGATGCCAACCATGGCACCCAGCTCCAGATAGATAAACAGCAGCAGGATATGGTCAATGGTTGGCGCACCGGCAACGATGATTTCAAAGAATGTCGCAACGGCGGCCCAGGCGGTAATGGCGCCGATGCCAAACAGGGCCAGGTAATGAAAGATATCGACCAGCATGGCCCCGCAGCTGTCCGCCCGGGTATTAAGATGCTGGTGCAGGTCTTTGATCCATTGAGGTTGCATGTACAGAGGCTCCATAAATGATGTACCGGAAAAGTCCGGCGGGTCGCAAACCGGATTACGGCATTCCCGGGTTAAGCGAACATGGCAAACCCCGGGCCAGGGCCGTTACTGCCCCATGGTCGCGGGCCTGTTTCCCTCCGAAACTCCGGTGGCAGGAGCCGTGCAAGAAACAGGCTCGCTGGCCCGTATGTACGAAAAAAGACAGACAGGTTGCCCTGAAATTCCATGGCCACCCCGCTGACCGTCTTAAACAGGTGCTGTTTTAGAGCACTCCTGCGCATCAATATGGCGCATTGAGGGCTACATGAGTGCCCCGGCCCGGTCATCCTGCGTTCCGGTCTGCCGGGCAGGGCAGGTGATTACTGCTTCAGATTTTCGGCCTGCAATGCGGCCTGAACAGCCGGACGGCTGGCCAGGCGCTGATGGTGAGCCTGCAGTGCGGGCCAGGCGGCCAGCGGCAGGCCCACATGGTCCATCCAGCGGCAGACTACAAACAGATAGATATCTGCAATGCTGAAGGCACCGGCCAGATAGTCCTGCCGGGCCAGCTGCTCCTCAATAAAGCGGAACCGGCCTTCCAGCTGGCTGCGGGCCGTGGCCTTGGCCTCCTCGCTGGTGCCGGGCCGGAACAGCGGGCTGAAGTTTTTATGCAGCTCCGTGGCAATAAAATTCAGCCAGCCCTGCACCTGATAGCGCTCAAAAGTGCCATTGGCGGGAACCAGCTGCCTGTCCGGTACCTGATCTGCCAGATACTGGTCAATGGCGGGCCCTTCTACCAGGCGGCGGCCATCGTCCAGCTCCAGCACCGGTACATAGCCCAGTGGATTGATCAGGCAGAAGTCGCGACCGTCCTCCAGCTGGCGGGTCCTGAGATTGACCAGCACCCGCTCATGGGGTATGCCAGCCTCATGCAGAATGATATGGGGCGATAGTGAGCAGGCACCGGGGCTGTAATAAAGTTTCAACGTGGTATCTCCTGTGAGGCTGGAAACAGTATGCGGAACATCCGGCTGCTGGCCAGAATCTGAAATAAGAGGGTTGTCTGTCTGCTGATGCCTGATAATAAAGCCTCTGGCGGAGTTGATAAGGCGTTTCCCCATGCAACAGATTGATTCACTGGCTGCCCTGCGTGAAAAAATTGCCCGGAAAACCCTGGTGGTAGGTGTTTATGGGCTGGGTTATGTCGGCCTGCCCCTGGCGCTGCGTTTTGCTGAGGAGGGTATCCGGGTCATCGGATTTGATATCGATGCGGACAAGGTCCGGCAACTGGAGGCCGGGGAAAGCTATATTGAGCGGATTCTGCCCGTTCAGCTGCAACAGGCCAGAGCGCAGGGTTTTGTGGCCACCACGGATTTTGCCCGCACGGCAGAGGCGGATGCCCTGATCATCTGTGTGCCAACCCCCCTGAACCGCTACCGTGAGCCTGACCTGAGCTTTGTGCAGGATACTCTTGATGCCTTGCTGCCCTGGTTTCGGTCAGGCCAATTGCTGAGTCTGGAGAGCACCACCTGGCCGGGTACGACGGAGGAAGTTTTGCGGCCCATGCTGGCTGGCAGGGGCTTTGTGCCGGGGCAGAACTGCGCGCTGGTGTTTTCTCCCGAGCGCGAAGACCCTGGCAATCCCGACTATGGTACCCGGGATATTCCCAAGGTCATTGGTGGTCTGACCCCGGTATGTCTGGCACTGGGCCAGTCTGTTTATGCACTGGCCATCCGGCAGATGGTGCCCGTCAGCAGTCCGAAAGTCGCTGAAATGGCCAAGCTGCTGGAAAACATCCACCGGGCCGTCAATATCGGGCTGGTCAATGAGATGAAAATCGTGGCCGACCGGATGGGCATCGATATTCACGAAGTAATCCGGGCGGCCGCCACCAAGCCATTCGGCTTTGTTCCCTACTATCCCGGGCCTGGGCTGGGAGGACACTGCATCCCCATTGATCCGTTCTACCTGACCTGGAAAGCCCGTGAATATGGCATCAATACCCGTTTTATCGAACTGGCAGGCGAAATTAATCACTATATGCCGCGCTGGGTGGTGGAAAAGGTTGGTGAGGCCCTGAATAACCGGGGGCAGGCCCTCAAGGGCAGCCGGATTCTGGTGCTGGGACTGGCCTACAAGAGAAATATTGATGACACCCGGGAGTCACCGGCGGTGGAGATCATCAGCCTGTTGCTGGAAAAAGGGGCCTGTGTGGATTATTCCGACCCCCATGTGCCGGTTTTTCCGCACAAGCGTGATTACCATTTTGACCTGCAGTCTGTGGCCCTGACTGAAAGCAGTCTGCCGGTTTACGACTGTCTGGTGCTGGCTACGGACCATGACCGCTTTGACTATGCCCTGATTGCCCGTGAGGCCCGGCTGATTGTGGACACCCGGGGCCGGCTGGGCAACCAGCCCAATGTGGTACGGGCCTGATGGAGACTGCCGCCATGCGCATCCTGATAATCACCCGCAACCTGCCGCCGCTGACCGGAGGCATGGAGCGCCTGAACTGGCATCTGGCTGACGAGTTGTCCCGTCGGGCCGACGTGCAGATCATCGGCCCGCAGGGGGCGGCCCGTCTTGCGCCGGCTGGGGTCCGGGCTACCGAGGTGCCGCTGCGGCCCCTGGGCCGCTTTCTGGGGCTGACAGCACACCGGGCCTGGCAGCTGGCCAGGCGCTGGCGGCCCGGTATTGTGCTGGCTGGCAGCGGGCTGACTGCGCCTGTGGCCCTGCTGGCGGCCCGCTGCTGCGGTGCCCGGGCTGTAGCCTATCTGCACGGACTGGATATTGCGGTCAGGCACCCGTTGTACCGGCTGCTATGGCTTCCGGCCCTGCGCCGGCTGGATCAGGTCTTCGTCAACCGCCACGCCACCGCCCGGCTGGCCCGGCGGGCCGGTATTCCCGCCCGGCGGATCAGCGTGGTTTTACCTGGTGTCAGCCTGCCACTATCAGTACCCGACCCGCTGCTGGTTCGGGCATTCCGTGAGCGGCACCAGCTGGGTAACCGGCCGCTGTTGCTGTTTGTGGGCCGTCTGACCGCCCGCAAGGGGTTGCGGGAGTTTGTCAGCCAGGCATTGCCGGCCATCGTGGCCTGTCAGCCGGAAGTATTGCTGGTGGTTATTGGTGATGTGCCAGACCAGGCCCTGCAGGCGGAAATCCAGACGCCAGACAGTATCCGGGAGGCCGCCCGCACTGCCGGAGTGGCCGGGAACCTGCGCTTTCTGGGTCAGGTTTCAGAGCAGCAACTGGCTTGCGCCTGGCGCAGTGCTGCCGTGCAGGTATTTCCGGTACAGGACCGGCCGAGCGATCCGGAGGGTTTTGGCATGGTGGCTATTGAAGCGGCGGTGCAGGGTATCGCCACCGTGGCCTTCGCCGTGGGCGGGGTAGTGGATGCCGTGCAGGACGGTGTTACCGGTTACCTGATACCCGCCGGAGATTTTGCCGCATTCAGCCAGGCGGTATTGCAGCAGCTGGAACAGCCCCTGGATGTCCGGGCCGCCCGACCTGCTTTGGCCCGGCTGGGCTGGCCGGCATTTGGCCGGCAAATTGCCAGGGCTCTGGAAATTTGATGGTGATCCGCTTCGTCAGGGGGAGAATGCTGGCAGGTTGCGTAAATGGTGTTCCAGTTGCGTGACCAGTTCCTGCCAGGTGCAGAGCGGAATGGGGGGCAGGGAAGGGTATTTCAGCTGGTGCTCCAGCTGTTGGGCCAGGTGCCCGGCATCCCCGGGCTGATACAGGTTTTCGGAATGTCCGGCAAACAGCGTTGCCATGGCACCGATATTCGCAGTAACCACCGGTAACTGACAGGCCAGCATTTCGTAAGCTTTTTGCGGAAAGCAGTAATGACCAAAGGCGGAATCACGGATACACATGACGCCCACATCAAGGGCAGCAAACAGTTCAGCCACCCTGGCATGGGGCAGCAGGCCCAGATCGTGAACCCTTGGCCCACAGGGTAAGGGCAGGCGGGGATCCCGGGGACCGGCCAGTACCAGATGGGTATCTGGCTGCCGGGTGGCCAATTGCATCCAGGCCTGATACAGGGTGTCAATGCCCTTTTCCCTGGTCAGATTGCCTGCTGTACCCACCAGCAGGGCCTGCAGGGGCAGACCCAGCTGTTTCCGGCACTGCTGGCGGCTCATTGGGTAAAACACGCGGGTATCCACGCTGCTTGGCAGGGGCAGAATCCTGCCGGCTGGCGGGCAGACAGACTGGATAAAATCCCCCAGCGCGGCGCTGGTGGTAGTGACCAGCGCTGCCTGGCGTATTGCCCGGCGCAGACCCGGAACAAAACCGGGCAGCCGGGCCTGGCCAAAGCTTTCAAAATTATCATACAGGTCCACGGCCAGAGGTATCTTCAACCGTCTGGCCAGCCAGGCTCCCAGAATGATATGGGGAATATCCGAGGCGGCCAGCACCACGTCAGGCCGGAATCCCCGCAACTGGTTCAGCAAACGGTATGGATAACCGGGCAGCTGCAGCAGCCTCCAGTCTTTTAGTGCCAGACTGGACCAGTGAAGAAGTGCTTCATCCGCGCGGCAGAAATTCTGCTGGCCCCGGTAATCCAGGCATAAGGCCTGGACTTGATGGCCAGCCCTGGACAGATGCCAGGGAATTTCATACAGCCGCCCGTAACGGTCCCGGATGACATCTTTACCCATATAGTGGCGCTTGCATAAAAATACGATTTTCATGCTGCCGGCTTCCCGAGCAGGCGCCGGGCTGCTGCCAGTGCTGCGCCTATTACCTGATCCATATTGTAGTAGCGGTATTCGGCCAGCCGTCCGACAAAGGTAACCCCGGACTCATGCCGGGCCAGAGCAGCATAACGCTGGTAGAGTGCCTCGCTTTCATCACTGGGTACCGGATAATAGGGATCACCCCCGGCCTGGGGGTATTCACGGACAATGGAAGTGCCTTGGTGGGACTGCCCTGTCAGGTGCCGGAATTCGGTGATCCGGGTGAAGGCATAATCGTTGGGGTAATTGACTGTTCCTGTTGTCTGAAATGAACTCAGGCTAGGATAGTGTTCGTGCTCGAAGCGCAATGAGCGATAAGGCAGTGGGCCATAGCAGCAGTTGAAGTAAGCATCTACCGGGCCGGTGTAGACCACATGGGCTGAACCGGCAGAGGCCCGGACTGTGGCAAAATCGGTTTCCAGTTCCAGATGGATACCCGGATGGTCCAGGATGTTGGCAAACAACCGGGTGTAACCCTGATCCGGCATGGCCTGCCAGGTATCTGTAAAATAGCGGTCATCCAGATTGGTCCGCACAGGGATACGGGCTGCCACTCCCGCCTTGAGTAACGAAGGCTCCCGGCCCCATTGTTTGCGGGTGTAGTTCAGGAAAAATTTTTCATACAGATCCCGGCCCACACTATTGAGTATTACATCTTCACTGGTTTTTAGTGGTGAGCGGGGTTCCCGTACCGATGCTAGCCAGGTTGTGGCACCGGCTTCATCCAGATTCAGGTCATAGAGCCGGTTCAGTGTCTCCCGGTTGATTGGAAAGGGGTAGGCCACCCCATCGACAACCGCTTGCACCCGGTGTTCATAGGCCCGCCAGCCGGTAAAGCGTGACAGCCAGGCCACAATGGCTGCACTGTTGGTATGAAAGATATGTGGGCCATACTGGTGGATCAGTACTCCTTGGGCATCAGTTTCATCAAAGGCATTGCCCGCAATATGCTGGCGTCGATCAATAACCTGTACCTGGTAACCGGCATCGGCCAGCTCCCTGGCCATGACACTGCCGGCGAAACCGGCACCGACCACCAGAAAATCTGCTCCGGGCTGCATGAGGCCTCCTGATCCTGCAAAGGCGGCCAGTATGTCCGTAAGGGTCTGTCTTGTCAGGTATGGTCTGTTCCCGGATCATAATGACCTGACTTTTCCTGAGGAACACCTCGTGCGGCTTTCTGAATGGCAGAAACAGCAGATCCGGCAGGCCGCTGCCCGGACGCTGGGTGAAAGGGTTCCGGTACGCCTGTTTGGTTCGCGGCTGGATGATCAGGTCAGGGGCGGGGATATCGATCTGTATATCGAGCTGGAAGGCGAGCCGGCCGAGGTGCTGGAGCGTGAGCTGCGTTTTTATGCGGCCCTGCAGCGTCAGCTGGGTGAGCAGCGCATTGACCTGGTGGTTCACCGCAAGGGCAGTGCTCTGCGCCCGGTTGACCGGGAAGCTCTGGGCAAGGGGGTGGTTCTATGAATGCCGGCCCTGTCCGTCTCTGGCAACTGCTGGATCGGGTGGGCCGGGAGTCCATCCAGCTGCAGGGGGTGATCTCCAGACTGTTTGGCAACAGCCCGATTACGCCCGGCTGGCTGGAGCAGGTTCTGGCAACGCCTGAAGGGGGCGACCGGCTGGAGTCTTTTGTGGGAAAGTTCACCCGGATGCAGGATTCTATGATGGATAAGCTGCTGCCGGTTTTCCTGCAGGCAGCGGGTGAGCGTACCGGAACCGCGCTGGATAACCTTAACCTGGCCCAGCGGCTGGGTTTTCTGGATGAGCCGGAGCACTGGCTGGACATGCGCCGCTTACGTAACCGGCTGGTGCATGAATATGTTGAAGATATTGCCGAGCTGGCAGCAGCCCTTGCGGCGGCCCGACCGCTGGCCGGACAGCTGATGGCCTGCCATGACCGGCTGCTGGACTATGCCCGGCAGCAGTTGCCCCGGCCGGCAGGTGATCTGCGGTGATCCGCCCGCTGGCCCGGGTCTGGGCACTGTTTACTCCGGCGGAACAGCATCAGGCTCTATGGATGCTGGGCCTGATGCTGCTGATGGCCTTGGCGGAAACCTTGGGTGTGCTGTCTATCCTGCCGTTTCTGTCCGTGCTGGGCGAGCCGGACCCGGCCGCACAATCGCCCTGGCTGCAATGGCTCTGGCACGGGCTGGGCGAGCCTTCTGTGCCGCATTTCATCCTGCTGCTGGGGTTACTCTCCATTGTCATGGTACTGGGTTCCTCAGCCTTCAAAGTGCTGGCCCAGCACCGGCTGAACCGGTTTATCCACCTGGAACGCCACTCCCTGAGCACCCGGCTGCTGGAGCGTTACCTGGCCCAGCCCTATCCATTTTTTCTGGAGCACAACTCGGCCACCCTCAGCAAAAATATCCTCTCCGAGGTGGACCAGATCGTGCTGAACCTGCTGCATCCTCTGGGCCAGATGCTGACCCAGGGTTGTGTTGTACTGGCCATGCTGCTGCTGATCCTGGTCTATGATCCGCAGATGGCCCTGTGCATCCTGCTGGCCGTGGGCCTGCTGTATGCCCTGTTATATGCAGTGGTTCGCCAGCGGCTTGGCCGGCTTGGCCAGGCAGTAATGAAGGCCAACCAGGTTCGTTACCAGAGCTGTACGGAGGCACTGGAAGGCATCAAGGATATCAAGATCAGTCATGCCGCTGCCCGTTACCTCCAGCAGTTCAGCCTGGCTGCTCGCCAGCTGTCCCGCCACCAGGCGACCAGTGAAACCCTGGCCCAGACTCCGCTGTATCTGGTGGAGGCTGCCGGCTACACCGGCCTGATCCTGATTACCCTGGTGCTGCTGGCCCGTCAGCCTGATGCCGGACAGATTCTACCCGCCCTCGGGCTATATGGCTTTGCCGCCTACCGGCTGTTGCCGGCAGCCCAGATCATTTACCGGGGCATTGCCCGGTTGCGTTTTTCTGCGGCCATGCTGGACAGCCTGGCTGCTGACCTGAGCCTGCCCCGGGCCGCGCCCCAGGCCCGGGCTGCACCGCTAGTGCCTCATCAGGACATCCGCTTGCAGGGCATCCGCTTTGCCTACCCGGCCAGTCCGGAACATTGGGTGCTGGATGGCCTTGACCTGTGTATTCCAGCCCGGAGCAGTCTGGGCATCGCCGGAGCCAGCGGAGCTGGCAAAAGCACCCTGATGGATATCCTGCTGGGCCTGCTGCAACCCCAGGCCGGCCGGTTTACCGTGGATGGCCAGCCGGTCAGCGGGGCCCGGCTGCTGGCCTGGCAGCAGGCCATTGGCTATGTGCCCCAGCACATTTATCTGGCCGATGCCAGCGTGGCGGAAAACATCGCTTTTGGAGTGGACCCGGCGGCCATTGACCGCCAGGCGGTGGAGCGGGCAGCCCGTACCGCCCAGATTCATGATTTCATTGTGGGCCAGCTGCCGCAGGGCTATGACAGCCCCATTGGCGAGCGGGGCATCCGCCTTTCCGGTGGCCAGCGTCAGCGGATCGGCATTGCCCGGGCCCTGTACCGTGATCCGCCGGTGCTGCTGATGGATGAAGCCACCAGCGCCCTGGATGGCCAGACCGAGGCGGCAGTCAATGAAGCCATCCGGGCGCTGGCCGGGCAGAAAACCATTGTGGTGATTGCCCATCGGGAAATGACATTGCGTGCCTGTCATAAAATATTTTCTATGGTTTAAGCGCAGGATAATTTGATGCTCAATGTAGATGATGTTTGTATTGTTGTTTTGTGTTTTGGTGATCGTTTGGATTCATTAAGAAAAGTTTTAGATGCTGCATGTCGTGAAAAGCCAGGAAGAATTTTGTTGGTTGAAAACTGTATCAGTGATCGTGTTAGAACTGAAATAAGTAAGCAAATAAAAGGTAAAGGTGGGCTTTTGGTACGTGTAAGCTCTGACAATAATAAAAACCTTGGGTCGGCAGGCGGATATGCATTAGGGATCCAGCATGCTATGCATACTATGGCGCAAAGTCTTTATTGGCTGCTGGATGATGATAATATTCCAGCTGCTGGTTCATTAAATTCTTTAATGGAACATTGGAATAACTCGCCAGATAATGTGAACCTTGCTTTATCCAGCTATAGGCAAAGAAATCCTGCTGATACTCAGGTAAAACAGATTCCTGTTTTACCGAGGCCGGGCTCATTCATGCGTTTTCATCTGCTAAATTTGTTTGTAAAAAGAAAGCCATGCATAGCGGCAAGTATTCCATATGCAGCATATGGTGGCTTTTTTATTCATAGAAAGCTTGTTGAAAAAATCAAGCTTCCGGATGCAAGATTTTTTCTTTATCAGGATGACCTTGAATGGAGCTATCGGATTAATTTTGTCGGATCGGGCAGAATAGAAAAATGCCTGGGTTCGATTATAACAGATAGTGAGCCCAGCTGGTGGTCATCAGGGAAATATACATTTATTTCCAGGGTGGTGACTGCTGATCGGGATAGAATATTTTATGATATAAGAAATAGAGTCTTCTTTGTAAGAAGCAATTTTCCTGGAAATGTATTTTATTATTTTATTAATAAATATTTTTATCTGTTTGTCACATTGTTGGTATGTGCGTCAACACTTAGGGTTGGGCGATTTTTTTTGATTTTGAAAGCCGTCAGTGATGGCGAAAAAGGCCGCCTTGGGAAATTTGATTAACTTGTTTTTAAAGCCGTTTGCAGGATTCCGTTTATTTCACTTCTAATATTTGGTGTTGCCGTTTCAAGTCCTTGTACGCATAAAAATCTTGGCGGCCGGGTCTTGGCTTGGCTAATGCTGCTTTTTATTTGCTTTTCAGATTGCCGGTTAAGGCAGATAAGCAAATAATCTTTTTCTCCTGAAATTATGGCTTGACTGGCTTTTATTTCAAGATGATTGGCCAATGGCATTGGTACAAACTGTTTCATATTTCTAAAATTATATGTGATGTTTTTTTCAAGCAATTCTTTGTTTTTTGAAAAAAAGTTCACTAAAGTAGATTTCCTTATCGGATAAGGAGTATGAGCAGCAATCAGTGCCTTATCTTTGAATCCGGCTAGTTGGGCCGCACGATATTGGGCTAAAACAGCCATTGGGCGGACTATTCCAGCCAGAATGGCTACATGATTAAATATGGCTGTGATTATTTTTCTAATAAGGCCGAATCGCTCGATTTTTTGCCATTTTCCTCTGAGCACAACATGGTTTTTTATAAAAAAATTATCTTTGCTTGTTTTTTTAAGTATAAAAAAATCATCATTTAAATAAATAAAGTACTCAGAAAGGCCGTTTATGCGATGCATGACCGTTTCTATTGACTGTGAGTTAAATGTCGGTAATGCCCACTTATATCCATGAAATATATCTGTATGATCTACCAGAATTATATTGTTTTCTTTTTTATATTTGTCAGTCAGAAAATCTGGCTTTTGATTGTCCGTTATCAGAAATATTTTTCTGATCCATGGGCAATTTTTTTTGAGAAGCATCAGGCAATAAAAAATTTCGCCAGAATTTGCGAAACGTGTATTGTTTCTTCCGCCTGGAATTGAATTTATAGAAAATATGGGTTGTTTGCTTTTGGCTGAATTTAATTTCTTGATATATGATGGTTCGTCTCCATCAACCCAGGTCACAACAGCATCAATATAGTCAGGCGAGTTCATTGTGATTCTCGGTTAATAGCTGTCTTTATACATCAGTGCCGTAATTTGCTCCGAGATCAGCCCCATCAAGAATACCATCAGGCTGCCGGTATAGAACAGGGCACTCATATTGGTAAAGCGGCCCAGAGTCCAGAATGTGTAGCCATACCAGCCGGTGGCTAGCAGGAATAGCAGTGCGGCCAGTGGAGCGAAGATTTTCAGCGGCGAATACAGGGTACCCACTTTAAAAATAATCAGCAAAAAGCGCAGGCCGTCTTTCAGCGGATGGATATGACTGGTGCCAATGCGCCGTGCAGCATGGATGGGTTCGTAGGCAACGGAATACCCCGCCCGGAAAAAAGCCATGGTACTGGTGGTTGGGTAGGAAAAGCCATTGGGCAACAGATAGAGAAACTCCCGGAAGCGGTTCGCCCGTACGGCCCGGAAGCCAGAAGTCAAATCCTCAATACGTTGTCCGGTTATCCAGGAGGACAGCCGGTTATAAAGAGCATTGGCCAGTCTGCGGCCCAGACTGGCTTGTGAGCCTTTCTGGCGGGCACCAATCACCATGTCATAACCCTGCTCCAGCCGGTTCAGCAGGCGCGGAATATCTGCCGGATCGTGCTGGCCATCGGCATCCATAAACACCAGAATTTCACCTTTGGCTGCCCGTGTGCCGCTTTTGATGGCTGCTCCATTGCCCTTGCCGTAGGGATGGCAGATCACCCGGGCGCCCTGTTCTGCAGCAATCCGGGCGGTGTTATCTGTAGAACCATCGTCCACCACAATCCGCTCGGCTTGCGGGTACAGGCTGGCTAGCTTGGCTAAGGTACGGCCCAGGGCGGCAGCTTCATTACGGGCGGGCAGAATGATACTAAGGCTAGTGGTGGTCATGGTACTCCCGGTCTGTTCAGAATAGGGGGGTAACAGGCTGCTTAAGGGTGTTTTCCAGTTTCCGGGCATTTTGCGTCTGTTCAAGACCGGCCAGTTGCCGGGCCAGTTTGTTCTCCTGAAGGATGCCCATGGTTCTGGCCTGCTGTTCTGCAAGCTCAGCCAGCCTGGTTTCACCCTGACGGTGCAGTTCGACAATCACTTGCAGGGCGTAGTCTGGCGCTGATCTGCTCTGTTCAATGGCTTCCATAAACCAGTGTTCGGCCAGTCCGTCGCTATGCAGGTAGTTCAGGGCATAATCACCCAGCTGGGCATAGCTGTAGGGCGGCATTTCCACTTTTTCCAGCATGATCAGAAAGGCTGTGGCCAGCTTGCCATCATCCAGAGGAACACCCTGGTAACGGTTGTCCAGGAGGGCAAACAGGGCTGAGGTTGTCTCCACGGTGACAGGTTGAGTTTTCAGTTTGTCCAGCAACCGGTTCCACCAGAGTTCTGTCTGGGTTGTATCACCTTTGAGGTTTGCCAGTAAAACCAGACT
>DIDB01000219.1 GCA_002417905.1 Pseudomonadaceae bacterium UBA5811 | reverse complement strand
GCCGGCGGTGGGTGTCGGGTTTTAACAGGGACTGGTGTTCGTGCTGGCTGTGAATGTCGATCAGCAGACTGCCCAGACTGCGCAGGTCACCCTGAGGGCAGGGCACGCCATTGATATAGGCCCGGGAGCGGCCTTCCCGGGTAATTACCCGGCGCAGCAGGCACTGGCTTTCCTGGTCCAGATCATGCCCGGCCAGCCACTGGCGGGCTTCGGGAATCTGCTGGAGGTCAAAGCTGGCCTGGATGTCGGCCCGTTCCGCGCCCGGGCGCACGGTACTGCTGTCAGCCCGGGCACCCAGGGCCAGTCCCAGGGCGTCCAGCATGATGGACTTGCCAGCACCGGTTTCTCCGGTAATCACTGTCATGCCTGGCAGCAGCTCAAGGTCCAGCTGCTCGACAATGGCGTAGTTGTGGATGGAAAGGTGCACCAGCATGTTTGGCTCCTGCGGGGTTTCCGGTGGCACGCGGCGCCGTCAGATGTTGATCGGGTCCGCTTTTTCGGGCGGATTGCCGCTCTGTCTCTTGAACCGCGTCAGGCCGTCCCCATATTGGCCGACAGTCAGGGCATTTGCCCATAGCGGAATTTGAATCAGCTCAGGAGAAAGGCATGGCTGACGAACAGAATCTGGATAACCAGGCCCCCGGTACCCGGGACGCGGTGGACGGGGGGGCTGATCTGGCTGCGCAGGTTACTGCGCTGGAGGAGCAGCTGGCTGCCGCGAAGGATCAGTCGCTGCGGGCTGTGGCTGAACTGCAGAACGTCCGGCGCCGGGCAGAACAGGATGTCGAGAAGGCCCACAAGTTTGCCCTTGAAAAGTTTGCAGCAGACCTGCTGGGTGTAGTGGACAGCCTGGAACGTGGGCTGGAGCTGTCTGATCCGGCAGATGAGTCCATCCGTCCGATGCGTGAAGGGGTCGAGCTGACCCTGAAACTGCTGATGGATACGCTGGCCCGGCATAGCCTGGTGGCTCTTGATCCGCTGGGTGAACCGTTCAATCCGGAGCACCACCAGGCGATGGCCATGGAGGAAAGCATCCAGGCTGAGCCCAATACGGTGATCCGGGTGTTCCAGAAGGGCTATCTGCTCAATGGCCGCCTGTTGCGGCCGGCCATGGTGGTGGTCAGCAAGGCACCTACCCCCCTGATCAGCGAAAAGGCTTGAAATCCACGGGGGTATCCCCATCTGGGATTCAGGCACATTGAATAAACGACCGGAGCTGACTGGTGTTCCGGCTGAAACAGGATTTCGGAGTAAAGATACATGGGCAAAATCATCGGAATTGACCTGGGCACCACCAACTCCTGTGTGGCCGTTCTGGAAAACGGTAATGTCAAGGTTATTGAAAACGCGGAAGGGGCTCGCACCACGCCGTCCATCATCGCCTACACCAATGAGGGTGAAACGCTGGTTGGCCAGGCGGCCAAGCGTCAGGCCGTAACCAATCCGCAGAACACCCTTTATGCCGTCAAGCGTCTGATTGGCCGGCGCTTTGACGAAGAGGTGGTGCAAAAGGACATCAAGCTGGTGCCTTACACCATCAGCAAGGCGGATAACGGTGATGCCTGGGTGGAAGTGAAAGGCCAGAAAATGGCGCCGCCGCAGATTTCGGCCGAAGTGCTGAAAAAAATGAAGAAAACCGCCGAGGACTATCTGGGCGAAACGGTTACGGAGGCCGTGATCACTGTTCCGGCTTACTTCAATGACAGCCAGCGTCAGGCGACCAAGGATGCTGGCCGTATTGCCGGTCTGGATGTCAAGCGGATCATCAATGAACCGACGGCTGCTGCTCTGGCCTACGGTATGGACAAGTCCCGTGGTGACCACACCATCATTGTTTATGATCTGGGTGGTGGTACCTTCGACGTTTCGGTGATTGAGATCGCCGAGGTGGATGGCGAGCACCAGTTTGAAGTGCTGGCAACCAACGGGGATACCTTCCTCGGTGGTGAGGACTTTGACATCCGCCTGATCGATTACCTGGTGGAAGAGTTCCAGAAAGAAAGCGGGGTTAACCTGAAGGGTGATCCGCTGGCCATGCAGCGTCTGAAAGAAGCTGCTGAAAAGGCCAAGATCGAGCTGTCCTCCAGCCAGCAGACTGATGTCAACCTGCCTTATATTACGGCTGACGCATCTGGTCCCAAGCACCTGAATCTCAAGATTTCCCGGGCCAAACTGGAAGCCCTGGTCGAGGATCTGGTGGAGCGGACCATCGAGCCCTGCCGCCTGGCCCTGAAGGATGCTGGCATTGAAGTAGGCAAGATTGATGAAGTGATCCTGGTTGGTGGCCAGACCCGCATGCCGCTGGTGCAGAAACGGGTTGCTGAATTCTTCGGCAAAGAAGCCCGCAAGGATGTCAACCCGGACGAAGCCGTAGCTATCGGTGCGGCCATCCAGGGTGCCGTGCTGGCAGGCGATGTCAAGGATGTGTTGCTGCTGGATGTGACGCCGCTGACTCTGGGCATTGAGACCATGGGGGGGGTGATGACCGCCCTGATCGAGAAAAACACCACGATCCCGACCAAGAAGTCCCAGGTGTTCTCGACGGCTGATGACAACCAGAATGCGGTCACCATCCATGTCCTGCAGGGTGAACGCAAGCAGGCAGCCCAGAACAAGTCACTGGGCCGCTTTGATCTGGCTGACATTCCTCCGGCGCCGCGTGGCGTACCGCAGATTGAAGTGACGTTTGATATTGATGCCAACGGTATCCTGAATGTATCGGCCAAGGACAAGGCGACTGGCAAGCAGCAGTCCATCGTGATCAAGGCCAACTCGGGCCTGTCCGAGGAAGAAGTCCAGCAGATGGTTCGTGATGCCGAGGCCAATGCGGAAGAAGATCGCAAGTTCGAAGAGCTGGTGACTGTCCGCAACCAGGGTGACCAGCTGGTGCATGCTAGCCGCAAGATGCTGACCGAGGCTGGCGAAAAGGTGACTGCAGATGAGAAAGCCGGCATCGAGAAAGTGATTGCCGAGCTGGAGCAGGCCCTGAAAGGGGATGACAAGGCAGCCATTGAAGAAAAAATGGAAGCTCTGTCCAAGGCAACTACGCCGCTGGCCCAGAAATTGTATGCCGAGCAGCCCCAGGCTGAAGGCAAGGATGCGGGCTGTTCGCAGAAATGCGGCGGAGCGGATGACGTGGTAGACGCCGAGTTCGAAGAGGTCAAAGACAGCAAGTAAGCAGGTCTGTTACTGCTCCACCCGCCGCAGGAATGTGGCGGGTACCGTCGCGCGGGGGCTTGCTCCCGCGTTGACGTGTCTGGAGGGCACCAAATTGAGGGTTCTGGAAGTTTATGGCCAAGCGAGACTATTACGAGGTGCTGGGCATTGGGCGCGATGCCGATGAAGCAGAGCTGAAAAAGGCCTACCGGCGTCTCGCCATGAAATACCATCCGGACCGGAATCCGGATGATCAGGAAGCCGAAGAAAAATTCAAGGAAGTCAGTGAGGCTTACGAGATTCTTTCGGACGCCCGCAAACGGGCTGCCTATGACCAGTATGGTCATGCCGGGGTTGATCCGGGAATGGGCGGTGGCCAGGGCGGCTCGAATTTTTCCGATATTTTTGGCGATGTGTTCAGCGATTTCTTCGGTGGCAGCCGGGGTGGCCGGGGGGGTGCCCAGCGGGGCAGTGACCTGCGCTATACCCTGGACCTGACGCTGGAAGAGGCCGTCCGGGGTACCAGTGTGACCATCCGGGTACCGACTCTGGTGGAGTGTACGGAGTGCAGTGGCTCAGGCGCCAGAAAGGGCACATCGCCATCCACCTGTACCACCTGTGGTGGGGTGGGCCAGGTACGGATGCAGCAGGGTTTTTTCTCGGTCCAGCAGACCTGCCCGCGCTGTCATGGTACTGGCAAGATGATTACCGACCCCTGTCCGGCCTGCCATGGTCAGGGGCGGATTGAGGAGCAGAAAACCCTGTCGGTCAAGGTGCCGGCTGGTGTTGATACCGGCGACCGGATCCGGCTGGCGGGTGAGGGTGAGGCGGGCAGCATGGGCGGACCCAACGGGGATCTCTATGTGGTGATCAATGTCCGTGAGCATCCGATTTTCCAGCGGGATGGCAAGCACCTGTACTGTGATGTACCGATCAGTTTTGTTGAGGCGGCCCTTGGTGGTGAGCTGGAAGTGCCGACCCTGGATGGCCGGGTCAAGCTGAAAATTCCCGAGGGTACCCAGACCGGCAAGCAGTTCCGGCTGCGCAACAAGGGCGTGACGCCAGTGCGTGGTGGTGGGGCAGGAGACCTGATCTGCCGGGTGGTGGTGGAAACGCCCGTCAATCTGAGCTCCCGGCAGCGGGAGCTGCTGGAAGAGTTCCGTAATACCCTGCAGAGCAACAGCTCCCATTCGCCCAAAGCCAGCGGCTGGTTTGACGGCGTCAAGCGTTTTTTTGAAGATCTTTAATCAGGCGCCCTGTTCTAGGTTGTGACTGGGGTGGGGCTTAAGAGGGTGTGTATGC
>DIDB01000041.1 GCA_002417905.1 Pseudomonadaceae bacterium UBA5811 | reverse complement strand
AGAGAGTGGCGGGTGCGAGGGGGGGGTACGTGGGGTGCAGGGTAAGCCGCCTGTGCGCCAGAGCACCCCCCGCACAGCCGGGCCGGGACAGGGCAGAGCGCGGGCGAAGGCCGAGAAGGGTGGAGAGCAGGACGGTGAAGAGGGCCACCTGGCAGGTGAGGTACAGGGCCTGGACAACCTCCGGCTCCGCCAGCAGGTCAAGGGACAGCCCATCCACCTCTCAAAGCCCGTAACGGGCCAGAATGGCCCGGGCCTCATCGCTCTGCATAAAGGCACTCATTTCACTGACTCCCGGCAGGGACTCGCGGCCTTTCACCACCCCAAAGGCAATCTGGATCGGGTCATACAGTTTCTGGTCGATCTCCAGATAGCCCCCCAGCTTCTGGCGGATGCTCAGTGCCTCGGTCATGTTGATAAATCCGGCATCCACCTCCCCGCGCAGCAGATAGGCAGAAACCTGGGGCACCGTGGCCACAGTCAGCAGATGGCCGCCGATTTTGGCCGCCAGACCGCTGCGCTCCAGAAACTCGCTGCCGGCCCGGCCATAAATGGCACGGGTGATATCCGGAATGGCCACCCGGTCAAACCCGGGCCCGGCCAGATCTTCCGGCTTCTCCAGGCTGTGCCCGGCAGGCCAGGCCAACACCAGGCGGCCCCGGCCGGCTGGCAGGAAGTGGTCAAAACTCACCTGGGTATTTTTTTCCAGGTAGTACTGGTCACCGAACACCATGGACAGCTTTTCATTCTGCAGGGCCTGGGTCAGCACCTGGCCCAGGTTGCCAAACTGGTACTCCACCCGGATACCGGTTTTTTTCTCAAAGGCCGCACCCAGTTCGCTGACTGGACGTTTGTAACCGGCACCCGCTGCCACGGACAGGACCGTTTCAGCCTGGGCCAGCGAACACAGGCCGGAAACCAGCAGCAGCAGGCCACCCTGCAGCAGGCGGCGACGCAGACGGGAAACAGCAGACTTCAACATGTGCGAACTCCATTCACCTTGCCGGCCGGGCGCAGAAAGCAGACCTCCCACCCCTGTCCACCCGGCCGTTCCGATATATTGCCATATATACATATTGGAACATCAGCCGGGTCGGGGCGCCCGACAGACTGGCGCTCGCCGCCGGAACCACGATGGGCGATGGCGGCCATGCGGATGCTTGAGAGGCTGGCCCTGCCGCCGGATGCCGGCGTGATTTCAGGAAGCAGGCAGGGCCTATGCCACGCTGTGGAAGCGGATCATATTGATCTTGGTCAATTTTATGGGCAGAAAATATCTTATATGTCACGATATGTTTTTTGGAGCGGAGGCCTGACCATGCGCGCGCTACCCGAAACGTTTTCCCTGCCACAACGCCTGCTGCACTGGGCAATGGTCCTGTTATTACTGTTCAACCTGCTGTTTCCGCAGGGAGTGGGGGGCAAGGGACTTGATCTCGGTTTTTCCCCTCCTGCAACCGTTCATTTCGCGATCGGAGTGACGATAGTAGTGCTTGCGGTGATTCGCCTGTTTCTGCGCCTGGCTTATGGCGTACCGCCGGAACCGCTGGAGGCGCCGAAATTCTTCCGGGTTCTGGCACGGCTCGGTCAGTGGACCTTCTACCTGTTGTTCTTCGCTGTGCCACTGACGGGGATAATGGCCTATCAGGGCGGGGCTACCGCACTGTTCCTGCATGCCAATGTCTTCCGCCCGCTGTTCGCGGTCCTGATCGTCGCACATGTCGGGCTGGGGCTGGCACATCAATATTATTGGCGGACAAACATGCTGAAAAAGATTGTGCTCGGCTGATACGACGCAACTTTCCGGCCAGAGCCTGCAGGCTGACCAGCACTGCAGGGCTGGCCCCGGCAGTAACCAGTACCCTCCCAAGCCTGTATCCGGGGATACGCCATCCACCACACCCTGCTGGAACGCAGGGTCAATCCACGCCTGGCCGCCTGGCCAAAACAGCAGGAGCAGACTGCCAAAGGCGGGGAAAAGTGCAGCCGCCACCTGCGCCGTGCAGGTAGGGCCCGGGTCTGCCACGATGTGGTCCATCCGCTCCACGGCAGCGGCCAAAACTCCGGTCCAACAACCCCGGATCATGCGGTCCGGCTTCCCGGAATATGGCAGCCAGCAGGGGGAGCACGCACGGGCCATTTTTTTCTTCGGGAAACAGGCACCGTCATTGGCCGGGCTCCAGCAGGGCTGTCAGCATGGCGGCTGACGGCGTAACGGCAAAAAAGGTCTGGAGAAACTGCTGCACCTCCGGGCGGAAATCTCCGGAGAAGCGCGCCGGGTGCAGCTGGCGGGCCAGCCACCGGGCCCCGAGCGCCCGCATAAAGGAAGGGGGCCGGTCAACCCAGTTGAAGGGTAACCCGGGCGCACCATAGACCCGCTGCTCGCGCACGGCCCGCAGCCGCTGCCAGCGGGAATCGCGGCGCAGCCGGGCGGCAATCACTGGACTGCGGGCCAGAATCACATCCGGGTCCAGCACCAGCAGCCGCTCAAAACTGAAGGTCTGATGGCTGGTCAGACCACCGTCCGCACACTCCGGCACCGGGCGGCCCCCGGCCAGCCAGACGACCTCCACCCGGCTGGACTGGCTGCACTGGCTGGTCAGTCCGTCCGGGCTTTCCGCGTAATAGACCCGGGGCCGGTCCGCATGAGCCAGCCCCTGCAGTGCCCGGGCCAGCTGCTGCTGGCTGTCCTCCAGTTCACGGGCCAGCTGCTCGCCCCGCGCAGCCCGGCCCAGCACCTGGCCCAGTGCCCGGAAGGTAGCCGGATAATCAGCCAGCCGCTCTCCCGCGTACAGCAGCAGCGGAATCCGCAGGCGCTGCAGCAGGCTTTCCGTCTGCTGCAGCAAAGAACCGCTCCCGGCCCAGCCAATCGCCAGGTCCGGCTGCATGGCAAGGATCGCTTCGCCATTCAGGCCCTCCAGCACCGGCACCACCGGCAGGCTGGCCAGCCGGGGCGGCAGGAAGGGCTCCGCACCGGGTGCCAGCCGGAAGGCCAACCCGGTCATCTGTTCCGGGGCCAGCGCCGCCATGACCGGCGTCATCATGGTGATCACCGGAAACACCCGCTGCGGGGCCCAGGGGACCTGGACTATCCGGCCGGCCTGGTCGGTGACCGGATGCACTCCAGCACTGGCCAGGCTGGTCCATAGCCCCAGCAGCAGGGCTGCGCCCAGGCGAAGAATCGGCATAAAAACTCCTTATCAGACAGTCAACCAGTTATTGCAAGCCCGATGCCACACCAGCCCTTGCACAACGCACGATTGCAAATACCGAGGCACTTTGGTTCGCCATGGTCATCGAATTCCTCCTGCGCCAGGCAAACAGGGTTCGCTTCCGGACACTGGACCCGACCGGCTGTTCCAGACAGAACAGCCGGCTGGCCATCCCGCCTGGCGGGCGGAGCCGGTATGCTGGTGGCCCTATTCTTTGCACAACCGGGGGTTCCGTGCGTCTGGCCATCTTCGATCTCGACAATACCCTGCTGGCAGGTGACAGCGACCACGCCTGGGGCGAGTACATCTGCAAGCGGGGCCTGGTGGATGCTGCAGACTACCAGGCCCGCAATGAAGCGTTTTACCAGGACTACAAGGCCGGCCGGCTGGATGTCATCGCGTTCCAGAGCTTCTGTCAGGAACTGCTGGGACGCAGTGAACCCGACCAGCTGCAGCAGTGGCACCGGGAATTCATGCGCGACGGGCTGGAGCCGATGATCCTGCCCAAGGGGGAGGCGCTGATCCGCCAGCACCAGGATGCCGGGGATCTGGTAATGATCATTACTGCCACCAACCGCTTTATCACCGGCCCCATTGCCGAACGGCTGGGGGTAAAAATCCTGCTGGCCACCGAATGCGAACAGCTCGACGGCCGCTACACTGGCCACCCCACCGACGTGCCCTGCTACCAGCAGGGCAAGGTGGTCCGACTGGAGCGCTGGCTGGCTGAAACCGGCCACAGCCTGGCGGACAGCTGCTTTTATAGCGACTCCTTTAATGACCTGCCCCTGCTGGAGCGGGTCAGTCACCCGGTGGCCGTGGACCCGGACAGCTCGCTGGAGCACATTGCCAGGACACGGGGCTGGCCCGTGATATCGCTGCGCAGCTGATACCATAGCCCCTTGCAGCTCCAGGAAAATCATTGCACCACCCCAGACCAAGCAACTATACCGGGGCCAGCCTCAAAGGTAAGCCCACGGGCGTGGGGAAGACTTTTCAATCCAGCTCAAATCAGCCCGATTTTCAGAAACACCCCCACGGGCGTGGGGAAGACGACGCTATCATCTGGACCCGACCAGTATCTTTGGAAACACCCCCACGGGCGTGGGGAAGACTACGGTTGTTCGCTGTCCTTCTCCTGACGCTTAGAAACACCCCCACGGGCGTG
>DIDB01000034.1 GCA_002417905.1 Pseudomonadaceae bacterium UBA5811 | reverse complement strand
TGGAAATGGCAGCCAGAAGCGACTGCTGCCGGCTGGCCTGCCCCAACAGGGCAGTCAGCGGCTCCGGTGCAAATCCGTATTCACGGTTCATTTCAGCCACAAAGGCCTCCACCTCCGGCCCGGCATACCGGGCCATGCCCAGTCCCGGCCCCAGCAGCCCGCCCAAAGCCAGCAGGCCCGGCAGAATCCGCCGTTTCCAGCGCCGCCCCAATCCAGATCCAGTCAAAAGATACTCTCTCATCACACTGGCGCAATCCACTTGCGATGGGTGTGGATCGACATCAAGACCCCAAACCCTGACAGCAGGGTTACCAACGAAGTTCCGCCATAGCTGATAAAGGGCAGCGGCACCCCAACGATGGGCAGCAGACCACTGACCATGCCGATATTGACGAAGACATAGACCAGAAATGTCATGGTCAGTGCCCCGGCCAGCAGCTTGCCAAATACGGTCTGGGCCCGCAGGGTTATCACCAGCCCCCGGGCAATCAGCAGGCCATACAGCAGGATCAGCAGGCTGACCCCGACCATGCCGAACTCCTCGGCCAGCACCGCAATGATAAAGTCCGTATGGCTCTCCGGCAAAAAGTCCAGGTGTGACTGGGTGCCCATCAGCCAGCCCTTGCCAAACACCCCGCCGGAACCGATGGCCGCCTTGGACTGGATGATGTTCCAGCCTGCACCCAGCGGATCGGTTTCCGGGTCAAGAAACGTCAGCACCCGCTGTTTCTGGTAATCGTGCATCACGAAATACCACATGCCGATCCCGGCCGGGATGATGGCCGCCAGGGCCCCGGTGATCCAGATCCAGCGCAGCCCGCCAATAAACAGCACAAAGGCCCCGGAAACCAGTACCAGCAAGGCAGTCCCCAGATCCGGCTGGCGGACAATCAGCACAAAGGGTACCAGGATCAGCGCCATGGCAATCAGGGTATGACGCAGGCTGGCCGGCAGATTATGCCCGGACAGATACCAGGCAATGGTTGCCGGCATGAAAATTTTCATGAACTCGGAGGGCTGAAAGCGCACAACCCCCGGAATATTGATCCAGCGGGTCGCCCCCATGGCGTTATGGCCCATCACATCCACCACCACCAGCAGGATCACGCCCAGCAGATAACCCAGCGGCATCCAGCGGGCCATGAAACGTGGCTCGATCTGGGCAATGCACAGCATCAGCCCCAGCCCCAGCGCAAACGAAAGGGCCTGGCGGCTGACCAGATCCCAGCTGTGACCGCTGGCCGAGTACAGCACGGTCAGCCCGACCGCGCCCAGCACCAGCAGCAGCAGCAGCAGCGGGCCATCAATGTGCAGGCGCTGCAGGAAGGTAGCCCGGCGGCGGAACACATCCTCGTCGGAAATCATCCGATCAAAGTTGGCCATCAGGGTCATGGCATCCCCTTTTCTGCGGTCATCCCGCTGCCGCTTTCAGGCAGCCGGTATTCCGCCTTGAGCTGGCCCCGGTCATCCAGCAGCCAGGCATCCATCACCTGTTTGACCACCGGAGCAGCCACCCCGGAGCCGGACTCGCCGTTCTCCACCATGACGGCTACGGCAATCTGCGGATTTTCGGCCGGAGCAAAGCCGATAAACAGGGCATGGTCACGATGCCGCTCAGCCAGCTTGCCCCGCTCGTAACGCTCTCCCTGGCGGATGCCCACCACCTGGGCCGTACCGCTTTTGCCGGCAATCCGGTAAGCCGCCGTGGCCCCCACCTTGTGCGCCGTACCGCGCGGCGCGTGCAGCACCATTTCCATGCCATGCCGCGCCCAGTCCCAGAACGCCGGATTCTGGACCCGGATATCCGGCAGTGGATCCGGATCCTGCGGGGTATGACCATCGATGGTCCGCGCCAGATGGGGCCGGATCCATTTGCCCCGGGTGGCCATCAGGGCACAGGCCTGGGCCAGCTGCAGTGGCGTGGCCTGCATATAGCCCTGGCCAATCCCCAGAATCAGGGCTTCCCCCGGGAACCAGGCCTGACGGTAGCGGCGGCGCTTCCAGTCCCGGGAGGGCATCAGGCCGGAAGCTTCCTCACCCATGTCCAGCGACACATGCTGGCCAATGCCAAAGCGGGTCATGTAGTCATGCATCCGGTCAATACCCAGCTTGTGGGCCAGATCGTAAAAATAGGTGTCGTTGGAACGCATGATCGCCGCATCCAGATCCACCCAGCCATCCCCATAACGGTTCCAGTTGCGGTATTTGTGCTCGACGCCGGGCAGCTGGTAGTAGCCCGGATCAAACACCCGGCTGGTCCGGGTAATCACCCCGGCATCCAGCCCGGAGACCGCCATCATCGGCTTGATGGTGGAGCCGGGCGGATACAGTCCGCGCAACACCCGGTTGTACAGTGGCCGGTCGATGGAGTCACGCAGCTCGGCGTACTTTTTGAAACTGATGCCGGTCACAAACAGGTTGGGGTTATAACTGGGCTGGCTGACCATGGCCAGCACCTCACCGGTGGCGGGCTGCAGGGCCACCACCGCACCGCGCCGGCCGGCCAGGGCCTTTTCGGCCGCTGCCTGCAGATCAAGGTCCAGCCCCAGCACCAGATCGGCCCCGGGCCTGGGGTCCGTGTGACGCAACACCCGCAGCACCCGGCCCCGGGCATTGGTTTCCACCTCTTCATAACCGACCCGGCCATGCAGGGCCGTTTCATAAAATTTCTCGACCCCGGTTTTGCCAATATGATGGCTGCCGCTGTACTCCACCGGGTCCAGTGTCTTGAGCTCCCGCTCGTTGATCCGCCCGACATAGCCCACCGAATGGGCAAAGTGATCGTCATAGGGATAGTGGCGGACCAGCTGGGCAGCCACTTCCACACCGGGCAGGCGGAACTGGTTGACTGCCACCAGGGCAATCTGGGCCTCGGTCAGCTCGAACAGGACCGGTACCGGCTCAAAGGGCCGCCGCCCCTGGACGACCCGTTTTCGGAACGTCTCGCGCTCTTCCTCGCCCAGTCCGAAAATTTCGGCCAGCACTCCCAGCACCTGATCAAGATCGCCCGTCCGCTCCCGGGTAATAGTCAGGCTGAAGCTGGGCCGGTTGTCAGCCAGAATCCGCCCCTTGCGGTCAAAGATCAGCCCGCGGGGCGGTGGAATCGGCTGGATATGCACCCGGTTATTTTCCGACAGGGTGGCGTGGTACTCGTACTGGATGACCTGCAGGTAGTACATCCGGAACACCAGGACCAGCAGCAGCAGCAACGCTACCACGGCGCCCACCAGCACCCGCCGCCGCACCAGACGGGCATCCTGCTCATGATCCTTCAGCGGTATCGGTTGCGGCATGGACGGGAATTACCGGTGGTAGGGATGTCCGGACAGCAGGGTCCAGGCCCGGTACAGCTGTTCGCCCAGCAGAATCCGGACCAGCGGATGCGGCAGGGTCAGGGGGGACAGCGACCAGCGCTGTTCACTGCGGGCACAGACCTCCGGGGCCAGCCCTTCCGGCCCGCCCACCATCAGGTTGACGGTACGGGCCTCCAGCCGCCAGTTTTCCAGGTGGCTGGCCAGCTGTTCGGTGCTCCAGGGCTTCCCGGTCACCTCCAGGGTGACCACCCGCTCGCCGGGCTGCACCCGGGCCAGCATGGCCTCGCCCTCCTGGCGCATCAGCCGGGCAATGTCCGCATTCTTGCCCCGGCTGCCCAGTGGAATTTCCACCAGCTCCAGAGCCAGCTCCGCCGGGAGACGCCGGGCGTATTCCTGCCAGCCCTCGCTCACCCAGCGGGGCATCCGGGTGCCAACGGCAATCAGTCGGATCCGCACAGGTCCGCCTGTCCGGCATCCGCACCGGCCTGCTGGGCACGGCTCTGCTCCGCCCCCTGCCAGAGCCGCTCCAGGTCATAGAACTGCCGGGTCGGCACCTGCATGACATGCACCAGCACATCCCCCAGATCCAGCAGCGCCCATTCGCCGCCCTCCAGCCCCTCGCAGCCGACAATCCGGGCCCCGGCGGCCTTGGCCTTTTCCAGCACATTTTCTGCCAGGGAGCGGACATGTCGCCCGGAGGTGCCGCTGGCAATCAGCATAAAATCCGTAACGCTGGTTTTGCCCCGGACATCCATGCTCAGAATGTCTTTGCCTTTCAGTTCTTCAAGGGCAGCAACCGCCACCTGGACCAGCTCTTCATTTTGCATATAACGGAAAATCCTCGGTTTCAGACACTAGGCCCGGTACAGCTGACGGGCGGTGATATAGGCCAGCACGGCATCCGGCACCAGAAAGCGGATGGAACGCCCGGCCCCCAGCAGCTGGCGGATCTGGGTGGCAGACACCGCCAGCGGGGTCTGCCAGACAAAGGCGATCTGGCCCCGGGTGCCACTCAGCGCCCCGGGAGTACTGACACTGCGGGCGGCCAGCAGGTTGCGCAGGGCTTCCGGGGCCTCGCTGTCGGCATCCGGCCGCTGCAGCACCAGAATATGGCAATGCTCCAGCAGCTCGCTCCAGCGGTGCCAGCCCGGCAGGCCACAGAAGGCATCCCAGCCCAGCAGCAGATAAAGCACACAGTCCTGGCCCAAGTCAGCCCGCAGCGACTCCAGGGTATCCAGGGTATAGGAAGGCCGCTCCCGGGCCAGCTCACGATCATCCACACTCAACAGCGGCAGGTCAGCCACCGCCCGGCGCACCATGGCCAGCCGGTCCTCGGCAGAGCAGCCCGGAGTGGCACGGTGGGGCGGGCGGGCACAGGGCACCAGACGCAGCTCGTCCAGCGCCATCAGCTCGGCCACCTCCAGGGCAGCCCGCAGATGGCCGATATGCACTGGATCGAAGGTTCCGCCCAGAATTCCTATCCGTCTAGGCGGGCGCATCAGCTGCGGATATGACCATCGCCAAACACCACGTATTTCTCGCTGGTCAGCCCCTCCAGACCAACCGGACCCCGGGCATGCAGCTTGTCGGTGGAAATGCCGATCTCGGCGCCCAGCCCATACTCGAAACCGTCGGCAAACCGGGTCGAGGCATTGACCATCACCGAGCTGGAATCCACCTCGGTCAGGAACCGCCGGGCATCGGTAATGTTTTCGGTAATGATGGCATCGGTGTGATGGGAGCCATAGTGATTGATATGGGCAATGGCCTCATCCATGGAGTCCAGGATCTTTATGGACAGCACCGGAGCATTGTATTCGGCGGACCAGTCCGCCTCGCTGGCCGGCGCGATCCCGCTGCCCAGCAGGCCGCAGGTCCGCCCGCACCCGCGCAGCTCCACACCCTTGTCACGGTACAGGGCTGCCAGCGGCGGCAGCACCTGACCGGCCATGGCCTGGTGGACCAGCAGGGTTTCCATGGTATTGCAGGGGGCAAAACGCTGGGTTTTGGCATTATCAGCCACCCGGATCGCCTTGTCCGGATCTGCGGCCTGGTCAATATAGACGTGACAGATCCCGTCCAGATGCTTGATGACCGGCACCCGGGCATCCCGGCTGATCCGCCCGATCAGGCCCTTGCCCCCCCTGGGCACAATCACATCCACATAATCCGGCATGCGGATCAGGGCACCCACCGCCTCGCGGTCCGTCGTCTCCACCACCTGTACCGCCGCAGCGGGCAGCCCGGCCTCAGCCAGACCCCGGGCAATGCAGGCGGCAATCGCCTGATTGGAATGAATCGCCTCCGAACCGCCACGCAGGATGGTGGCATTGCCGGACTTCAGGCACAGGCTGGCCGCGTCAATGGTCACATTGGGCCGGGATTCATAGATGATTCCCACCACGCCCAGCGGCACCCGCATCTTGCCCACCTGGATGCCGGACGGCATAAAACGCATGTCCCGGATGGCACCCACCGGGTCCGGCAGGGTGGCCACCTGGCGCAACCCCTCCATCATGTCGTCCAGCCGGGAAGCATTCAGGGCCAGCCGGTCCAGCATCGCCTCATCCAGACCATCAAGACGCCCCTGGTGCAAATCCTGACGGTTGGCCTCCAGCAGGCGGTCCCGGGCATCATCCAGCGCCCCGGCAATGGCCAGCAGGGCGGCATTTTTCTGCGCCGTACTGGCCCTGGCCAGTACCCGTGAAGCGGCCCGGGCAGCCTTGCCCAGCCGGGTCATATAATCAGGCACGGATTCAGTGGTCATGCTGCCATCCTGCGGTGGGGCTATGGAAAAGCAGGCGATTATAGCTGTCCTGGTTCCCTGATGCACCGGGCTACACTACAGCCTTCGGCCGGCTCTTTCCGGCGCCTCTGGCATCCGGCCATCTGCAAGGAGTTTTCATGGGGGACTGGATTGATACGCTCAGCCAGTGGCTGGCAGCCCATCCACAAGGGCTGGCCCTGACCATCGCACTGATCAGCTTTGGTGAGTGCCTGGCCATCGCCGGACTGCTGCTGCCCGGCAGCACCCTGCTGTTTCCGCTGGCCGCCCTGGCCGGCAGCGGACTGTTCCCGCTGGGCGATGTGCTGCTGCTGGGCTTTGCCGGCGGGCTGGCCGGTGATCTGGCCTCCTATGCACTGGGCCAGCGTTATCACCAGGCCATCCGGGGACTGCCCGTATTGCGCAGCCATCCGGAATGGCTGCAGGCCTCCGAGCTGTATTTCCGGCGCTATGGTGCCCTGAGCCTGATCATCGGCCGGATCATCGGCCCGCTACGCCCGCTGCTGCCCATGACCGCCGGCATGCTGGACATGCGCTTCCGGCTGTTCCTGCCGGTATCGCTACTGGCTTCGCTGCTCTGGTCCGGGGTTTACCTGATTCCGGGCTGGATCACCGGCGCGGCTTTTCGCCTGCCGTTGCCTGAAGGCTTCTGGCCAGAGGCCGGTAGCCTCGCCGCCGGACTGGCCGGGCTGCTGGCCGCCAGCCTGTACTGCAGCCGCCACCCGCACCGGGAGCCGCTGGCCGCCGGGCTGTATGGCCTTGCCCTGCTGGGACTGCTGGCCGGCTGGCCCCTGCTGGCCCGGCTGGACCAGGGACTGATGAACCTGGCCCAGCAGGCGCGCCAGCCGGCACTGGAGCCGCTGGTCATCTTCGTGACCCGGCTGGGGGACTCCGCCATTCTGCTGCCAGCCAGCCTGCTGCTGGTCCTGCTGCTGCTCCTGGGCCACCAGCATCGCCCGGCACTGTTTGCCAGTCTGGTGCTTTCCGGCACCATGCTGGCCAACAGCCTGCTCAAACAGCTGTTTGCCCGGCCCCGCCCTGACGTGCTGCTGGAGCCGTTGTCCAGCTACAGCTTTCCCAGCAGCCACAGTGCATCCGCGTTCGCCTTTTGCCTGACGCTTGGCTGGCTGGCCGGACGGGGCCAGCCGCCCCGGCTGCGCCGCTTCTGCCTGATGGCTGCCGGCCTGCCGGCCCTGCTGATTGCCCTGTCCCGGGTTTATCTGGGTGCCCACTGGCCCACGGATATTCTGGCCGGCGCCCTGCTGGCCGCCACGGTTGGCCTGGGCAGCCTGGCGCTGGTCCAGCGCCAGCGGCCTTTGCCTCCACTGCCCGCCCGGAGCTGGATGCTGATCCTGTCCCTGTGCGGCAGCCTGCTGCTGGGCTACGCCAGCTGGATGCAAGTCACCGAGCCTGAACGCTACCTGGCCAGACCGGCCCTGCCGGCTAGCGCAGCACAATAAACACAAAGGGCATCAGCACCGCCGTAGTCACCCCCATCAGGCTCATGCCCAGCGCAGAAAAAGCACCACACTCCTCACCTTCCTGCAGGGCCTGGGCTGTACCCACGGCATGGGAGGTCAACCCCAGGGCCATCCCCCGGGCAGCCGGATGCCGCACGCCCGCGCGGGTCAGCAGCCACGGCCCCAGAATGGCCCCCATCACCCCGGCCCGCAGCACAAACACGGCAGCCAGCCCGGCCACACCACCAATTTTTTCGGCCACCAGCATGGCCCTCGGCGAGGTCACTGATTTGGGCGCCAGGGTCAGCAGCAATGAACCCGGAACGCCAAACAGCCTGCTCAGGCCAATCCCCAGCAGGGTGGTCACCGTCCCGGCCAGCAGCAGGGTCAGCAGGATCGGCCGGAACAGCTGGCGGATCCGCGCCAGATTCAGGAACAGCGGAACCGCCAGCGCCACGGTAGAAGGCCCGAGCAGCAGGGTCAGTGGCTGATTATGGGTACGGTAGTGCTCATAAGGCAGCCCGCAGGCCAGCAGGATGATCACCAGCAGCAGCACCGCGACCAGAAAGGGCTGCAGGTAAACCTTGCGGGTCCGCTCATAAACCAGCACCCCCAGCTGGTAGGCCAGCAGGGTAATGCCCAGGGCAAACAGGGGATGCCCGACCACGGCGCTCCAGGCCGCCTGCCAGGTCTCGTTCATGGAGCCTCCTGCAGTTGCCGCTCCCGGCGCCGGATCAGCCACTGCATGATCCAGCCGGTAAACACCACGGAAATCATCAGGGACAACAGCATCGCTCCGACAATCGCCCAGAAATACTCAAAAATTTCCCCGGCATAGGCCATGATGCCGATGGCTGGCGGTACCAGCAGCAGGGGCAGGTAACGCAACAGCGTGGTAGCCGCTTCCAGGACCGGAGCTGGCACCCTTCCCCGCCAGGCCAGAAAACCGAACAGCAGCAGCAGGCCGATAATCGGCCCCGGCAGGGCTGGCAACAGCAGCACACTCAGGGCCGTTCCCAGCAGCTGAAAAAACACCAGAATGGTCAGGCCACGCAACAGCATGCCAGTACTCCCCAATAGTCCAACAGCAGCCGGGCCCATCCCGGACTGTCACAAAGACCGTTCCCGTTTATAGCAACCGGCTACTCCCTCTGCCAGAGCTGGCATACCATGACCCGATAAACCGTCCGCCAGACCGGCCTGCCATGGCCACCGTGCAGACCCGCAGCCCCTCTGGCGGAAAACCCGGGCTGCCAGGAGCCGAACCATGTACCTGACTCCCCGACAGCTGCTGCTGGGCGGCGCCACCGGCCTGACCGGCGAATACCTGCTGGACCGGCTGCTCAGCGAGCCCACCGTGCAGCGCGTACTGGCCCCGACCCCCCGCCCCCTGCCAGAACATCCCCGGCTGGATAACCCGGTCGGTGCACTGGAATACCTGCTTCCGGCACTTCAGGGACCGGTTGAAACCGTTTTCTGCTGCCTGGGTGCCCGCCAGCAGTCCGGCAGCCCGCCCCCGCAGCTGGAGGAGGTGGATCTTGAGCTGGTACTGGCCTTTGCCCGGCGGGCCCGGATACTGGGTGCCCGGCACCTGCTGGTGGTCAGTGCCCGGGGTGCCAGCCTGGACAGCACCTGCCCCTGGCTGCAGGCCAAGGGCCGCATGGAACAGGCCCTGCAGCAGCAGGGCTGGCCGCAGCTGACCATCGCCCGGCCACCCCGGCTGCTGGGACCACGCTACAGCCAGCGCCTTTTGGACCGGCTGATGGCACCGCTGGCCGGGCTGCTTCCCGGCAGCCCGCTGGGGCTGGAGGTTTGTGCCCTGGTCTGGGCCCTCTGGCGGCTGGCGCTGGAGGAAGACCAGGGCCTGCGGATTGTCGAGGCCGACGAGCTGCGGCGGCTGGGTGAATAAACCGCCGCCCCGCGACTGGAAGCCACTGGTGCAAGCTCACCCGCGCTCGCCCCGGTAGCAGGACAGTGGCCCGGGCCCCTACGATGATCCGGAGCCCGGCTGCCGGCTGCCGGAACCGCCTTGAGCCGGAGACCGGGAACAAGGCCACCACTATCAGGTTCATGACCCGGCCTGAAACAACCACCAGCCGGGCACTGGCCGGTCAGCAGCGGATAAAGTGCTCGCGGTAATACTGCAGCTCGGCAATGGAGTCGCGGATATCATCCAGCGCCAGGTGGCTGCCCTGCTTTTTGAGCCCGTCACGCAGGGCGGGTGCCCAGCGGGCTACCAGTTCCTTCAGCGTGGAGACATCCAGATTGCGATAATGGAAATAGGCTTCCAGCCCTGGCATCTGGCGGTACAGGAAACGCCGGTCCTGACAGATGCTGTTGCCGCAGATCGGCGAGCTGCGCGCCGGCACCCACGGCTTCAGAAAAGCCAGGGTCAGCGCCTCGGCCTGCGCGGTGTCAATGCGGCTGTCCTGCACCCGCCGGGTCAGGCCGGACTGACCGTGCTGGCGGGTATTCCACTCATCCATACCGGCCAGTACCTCATCACTCTGGTGCACGGCAATGACCGGCCCTTCCGCCAGAATGTTCAGCTGGCTGTCAGTGACAATGGTCGCCATCTCGATAATCACATCCCGGTCCGGGTCCAGGCCGGTCATCTCAAGATCAATCCAGATCAGGTTCTGCGGGTTCTGCATGATGACAACTCCTTGGAATAAGGCGGAATTGTAGCGCAGCCCTCCGCTACAGATCGTCCCGTCCCGCTGCATGCTAGACTCTGCTCCCCCTCCGCAGGATCAGACCCGTCCCATGGCCAGACGCCAGCTCAGCCGCCGCCAGTCCTGGCGGATCAGCAAAATCCAGGAAGAACGCGCCAGCCGGGCAGCCCGGCGGGAGTCCCGGCTGGCCGACGTGCTGGAAGGCGGCGAGCTGGGGCCCGAACAGGAAGGGCTGGTGATTGCCCACTTTGGCGTTCAGGTCGAAGTAGAAGCCCTGCCGGGCGAGGCCAGCGGCCAGACATTCCGCTGCCATCTGCGGGCCAACCTGCCAGCCCTGGTCACCGGTGACCGGGTAATCTGGCGGCCCGGCCATCAGGGTGACGGGGTCATCGTGGCCCTGCTGCCCCGCCATTCGGAGCTGTGCCGGCCGGACAGCCGGGGCCAGCTGCGCCCGGTAGCCGCTAACGTCGACCAGCTGGTGATCGTGTTTGCCCCGGTGCCGCAGGCCCATGCCAACCTGCTGGACCGCTATCTGGTGGCGGCAGGCCACGCCGGCATCCAGCCACTGCTGCTGCTGAACAAGACAGACCTGCTGACCCGGGACAACCAGCCGGCACTGGAGCAGCTGCTGGCGGTCTACCGGGCACTGGGCTACCCGCTGCTGGCCGTCTCCGCCCTGGAAGAACAGGGCCTGCAGGCACTCCGCACCCGGCTGGATGGCCGGACCAGCGTGTTTGTCGGCCAGTCAGGGGTGGGCAAATCCTCGCTGGTCAACAGCCTGCTGCCCGGCATTGATACCCGGGTAGGTGCCCTGTCGGCCCAGACCGGCAAAGGGACCCACACCACCACCACCGCCCGCCTGTTCCATTTTCCGGGGGGCGGCCAGCTGATCGACTCCCCCGGTATCCGGGAATTCGGGCTGGGTCATGTCAGCCGGGAGGCCATTACCCGGGGGTTCCCGGAGATTGCCGCATTACTGGGCCAGTGCCGGTTCCGCGACTGCCGCCATGAACGGGAGCCCGGCTGTGCCCTGCTGAAGGCCCTGGAAGAAGGCCGCATCCATCCGGGCCGGATGGAGAGTTACCGGGCGATCCTGGGCAGCCTGCCCGCTGACAGTTACTGAGTTTCCTTCATTTTCAGTACCCCATCCTCAAAGATATTCAGCTGCTGGCGCAACTGGCCAGCGGGCAGCTCCTGGACTCCGGCAGGTGATGCTGGCCGGGCGGCCGGACCAGCACTGCTGCCAGGCTGTACCGGCGGGGCAACCGGCGCCTGCACGCCGGTCTGAACTGCTGGTGCTGGTGCTGGTGCTGGTGCAGAGGATTGGCCTGCCGCCGGGCTGACGGAAGAACTGTCCGGAGCTGCCGTGCCAAGAATGCCCTCCAGAGCCTTGCGGGTCAGGACCAGGATTTCAATCCGCCGGTTGCTGGCATCGTAGGGATGATCCCGGTCCAGCAGTACGGTGGAGGCATAGCCGGCAATCCGGGCGACCTGGCTGTCCGGATACCCCCCGGCCGCCAGCACCCGGCGGGCCGCATTGGCCCGGTCGGCTGACAGCTCCCAGTTACCAAAAGCCTGGCCGTTGCGCCCGGCATAGGGTTTGGCATCGGTATGACCGCTGATGCTGATCCGGTTGGGCACGCCTTTCAGGGTCTCCACCATGGCCAGCAGGACATCCTCAAAATACGGCTGCAGCCGGGCACTGCCCAGGGCAAACATGGGGCGGTTGGCCGCATCGCGGATCTGGATGCGCAGCCCCTGGGAGGAAACATCCATGATGATCTGGTCTTTCAGGTCCTTCAGGCCGATATCCTGGTTGATCTGCTCCTGCAGCTCCTGTTTCATCAGCTGCAGCCGCTCCTGCTCCAGCTTTTCAGCCAGCACTTCGGGCGCTACCGCATCCAGCGGATGCTGGGCCGAAATATCCACCGGCCGGTCAATTTCCGGATTGATGGTCTTGTCCGGAGCCGGTGTCGGCGTGCCGCCCAGATCCACCGCATAGGGGCTGGCCGCTTCGGAAAAGCCGACCGGATCCTGGAAGTAGCCTGAAATCAGTTTTTTCTGTTCCGGCGTAGCCGAAGACATCAGCCAGAGCACCAGAAAGAAGGCCATCATCGCCGTGGCGAAGTCGGCAAACGCAATCTTCCAGGCCCCCCCATGGTGCCCGGCCGCATAGCGCTTGATGCGCTTGACGATAATTGGCTGGTTGTTGTCCATGACCGTCAGCTGCCCCGGATGGCCTGTTCCAGATCACTGAAGCTGGGGCGGTGGGCCGGAAGCAGCACTTTCCGGCCAAACTCCACCGCCAGGGTGGGGGGCATCCCCGAGGCAGAAGCCACCAGCGTAGCCTTGATGGCCTCATACAGGTTGACCTCTTCCTTGGCATCATGCTCCAGCGAGGTCCCCAGCGGCCCGAAAAAGCCATAAGCAGCCAGAATCCCCAGGAAAGTACCCACCAGAGCACCGGCCACGTGCTTGCCCAGCTCGTTCTGCTCCACCTGGCCCAGCAGGGCCATGGTCACCACAATGCCCAGTACCGCCGCCACAATACCGAAGCCGGGCAGGCCATCAGCAACCCGGGTCACGGCATGGGAGGGATGCTCCAGCTCATCCTTGAGGCTGCCCAGCTCCATGTCAAACAGGCCTTCCAGTTCGTGGGGGGCCATGTTGCCAGATGACATGATCCGCAGGTAATCACAGACAAACGCGGTCAGCCGCTCATCCTGCAAAACCCCCGGATACTTGCTGAAAACCGGACTGGCCTTCGGATCTTCAATATCACTCTCAATGGCCATCATGCCCTCGCGGCGGCTTTTGTTCAGCACCTCATAGAGCATCTTCAGCACTTCAACGTAAAAGGCATGGGTGAAGCGGTTGCCAAACATCTTCAGCGCTTTCTTGAATACATGCATGAAGGTGCTGCCCGGGTTGGCCTGCAGGAACGCCCCCAGTGCCGCCCCGCCGATAATCATCACCTCAAAAGGCTGGATCAGCGCCGCAATCTGCCCGTGGGACAGCACATACCCTCCGAGCACCGAGGCAAACACCACAACAATGCCGATAATCTTGACCATAAATGCGTTCCACAGCAGAGCTTCTTCCAGTTCAGGCCGTGCAGGGGACAACAGGAACCGGCCCGTCTGCAATGATATTTTTTCTTGTCGGCCATTTTGCGCCAGACTAAAGCCTCCGCCCAAACCAACCGGTTTTTTCCATGGCAACAGAGTCCCCCGCCCCCACCAGCCTGGCCGCCTGGCTTGATGCCCTGGACCGGGTGCGCCTGCCGGCCCTGGCCGGCGCCCACCGCCATGCCCAGATCGCGCTGGGCAGCGAGCACCGTACCCTGCGGGAAATCACCCACGCCATTCAGGGCTGCCCGGCGCTGGCGTTGCAGATCATGCGTGATGCCAACCGCCAGGCCGATGAGCCGGACGCCCGGGCCACCAGCCTGGAAACGGCCCTGGCCCGGATCGGCGTGGAGCGGGCCATTGAGCTGCTGCTGCAGATTCCCCGGCTTAATCCGGAGGTCCACCCGCCCGGCCCGGTCTTTCAGGCCTACCTGATCAGCCAGCATGCCTGCCAGCAGGCCCATGGGCTGTTTTCGGTACGGCTGGCCCGGCTCTGGCCGGAAATCCAGTGGAATACCCTGCTGTTCCTCGCCCCGCTGTGGGGCATCATCCAGCTGCAGCCGGCGCTGCTGACCTGCTGGGAAGAACAGGTACTGCCCGGACACCAATCCCCCGGCCAGGCCAGCCAGGAGCTGCTGCAGGTCCCCCTGCTGGCGCTCTGCCAGGCCGTGGCCAGCCGCTGGAAGTTTCCCGAATGGATCCAGCAGGGCTACCAGCTGCTGCAGGATGGCCACCGGCAGCTGGGCCAGGCCCTGCAGATTGCCCGGCACCCGGAACAGCCGGAGCAGCAGCGCCAGCTGGATGCCCGGCCGGACCTCTACCACTGGCTGATCCAGCCCTGCAATACCCTGATCATGGCCAACAGCCTGGCCCTGACCGCCCACCATTGCTGGACCGGCCGGCAGATCCTGCGCTGGCAGCAGCTGACCAGCCTCTATCTGGGCCTGCCCCTGGCCGACCTGCAGCAGCTGCAGCACCAGCAGGCTGCCCGCAGTGCCCGTCAGCACCTGCTGGGAGGGCTCTGGCACCCGGCGCTGATGCTGGTGCAACCCTGGGACAGCCACTATCCGCCACCCAGGGCGCCCGCGCCCCACAAAGTGGCCGACAGCCTCCGTCACTGGCGGGCTTTCTGCAGCCGCCTGCAGCAGACGCCCAGCCCCTTTGCCAATCTGCTGGAACTGCTGACGGTCACCCGCAATGCCCTGCTCTGTGCCGGCTGGCCCCGATTCCTAATCCTGCAGCTGGACCCCAGGCGCCATGCCCTGGTCGCCCGCCAGGGCGCCGGACTGGGCAGCGAAGCCCTCCAGCTGCAGCTGCAGCTGGCC
>DIDB01000197.1 GCA_002417905.1 Pseudomonadaceae bacterium UBA5811 | reverse complement strand
CCGCTCGCAGCCGGGCCCGGCCGGCACTGAACCGGGCTGCGGCCCACCGGCCGGCAGCAGGATGATCAGGGAGCCGAACCCATGTATCGTTTACGCCTGGCGCTGGCCAGTCTGGCCAGCCGGCGGTTCACGGCGTTGCTGACCGTGCTGGCCATTGCTCTGTCCGTGATGCTGCTGCTGGCGGTAGAGCGGGTACGCACCGAGGCACGCACCAGCTTTGCCAGTACCATCAGCGGCACAGATCTGGTGGTTGGCGCCCGCTCCGGGCCGGTCAATCTGCTGCTATACACGGTGTTCCGCATTGGTGATGCCACCAGCAATGTGCGCTGGGACAGCTTCCAGCGTTATGCCCACCATCCCCGGGTTCGCTGGGCCATTCCGCTGGCACTGGGTGATTCGCACCGGGGCTATCGGGTGCTGGGCACCAGCCAGGCCTATTTTGATCATTATCGCTACGGCCAGCGGCAGCCCCTGCGGCTGGCCGAAGGGCGGAGCTTTGCCGGTGATCCCTTTGAAGTGGTGCTGGGTGCCGAAGTGGCCCGTGCTCTGCACTACCGGCTGGGGGACCGGCTGGTCCTGGCCCATGGCATTGCGGCTGTCAGCCTGCTCAAGCATGACGACAAGCCGTTTCAGGTGGTGGGGATTCTGGCGCCTACCGGAACGCCGGTGGATCGCACCCTGCATGTGCCCCTGTCCGGTATTGAGGCCATGCATGCTGACTGGCAACAGGGCGTTCCGGCCCGGGGGAGTGCCCGGATCAGTGCTGATCAGGCCCGGCAGATGGATCTGACCCCCGGAAGTATTACCGCTTTTTTGCTGGGGCTGGACACGCCGCTGGCGACCTTTGCCCTGCAGCGCGAGATTAACAATGACCCGGCGGAGCCCCTGCTGGCCATTTTGCCCGGTGTGGCCCTGCAGGCGCTGTGGACACTGATGGGGACGGCCGAACAGGCCCTGTTTGTGATCTCGCTCTGCGTGGTACTGACCGGGCTGGTGGGCATGCTGACAGCCATTCTGGCCAGCCTGGGTGAGCGGCGCCGGGAAATGGCTATCCTGCGCTCGGTGGGAGCCCGCCCCTGGCATATTGCCGGCCTGCTGGTCTCTGAGGCGTTGCTGCTGACCCTGGCCGGGATTCTGGCCGGACTGGGACTGCTCTATCTTGGACTGCTGGCCGGGCGCGGGCTGTTGCAGGCAAAGTATGGCCTGACCCTGTCGCTGGGTCTGCCGGGTCCGCATGAATGGCTGCTGCTGGGCGGGATTCTGCTGGCCGCCCTAGTGCTGGGCAGCGTGCCTGCCTGGCGGGCCTACCGGCAGTCACTGGCTGATGGCCTGTCTATCCGTTCCTGAGTATTTGTTTATGAGGCGACTGCTGTTCTGTATTGGCCTGCTGCTGGCAGGTACTGTCCAGGCTGATGGCGAGATCCGTGACCTGGCCTGGGGAGAGCTGGTTCCGGCGGAGACGGTGGCTGCCCCGGAAATGGCTGTCCAGCATGAGGGGGGCGAGGAGGGACCGGCAGCTGCACAGCCCCTGCCGGATGCTCCGGTTGTCAGGGCCCTGGATGGTGCCCGGGTGCGTTTGCCAGGCTATATCGTCCCGCTGGAAACCCGGCGGGATGGTCTGGTGACCGAGTTTCTGCTGGTTCCCTATTTCGGAGCCTGCATTCACGTTCCACCACCACCGGCCAACCAGATTGTCCATGTGCGGACGGCGGCCGGCGTGGTCCAGGAGGCCCTGTATCAGCCTTACTGGGTTGAGGGCACCCTGAAAGTCGAGCAGAGCCGCAGTGATATTGCCGTGTCCGGTTATACACTGCAGCCAGAGCGCATCTTCCTGTACGAACTGCCGGCCAGCGGAGCCGAAGAGTGAGCAGGGCGGCTCAGCGCCAGCGGTTATGGCAGATCCGCAGCACTGCATTGTTGGCACTGTAGCAGTCAAACCGCTCCGGATCGAACGGCTGCGGGTTTCCCTGCGGGAGCAGGTCTGTTGCGAGGTCCGGGCTGGCCAGCAGGGCCAGATAGCCGCTGACGCCGCCAATGTCTTCCGGCGGGCAGGCCCGCTGGCCATCCAGCACCTGGCACCAGCGGCTGCCCCATGGGTTGGGCAGCGTCTGTTCTACAGCCAGCACATGCTGCCAGCTGTCGCCAAAATCATAAAGGTAGCGCAGCCGGTCTCCGGGATGGAGCAGGGATTTCAGGCGAATTTTGCGATCATCCTGGCAGGTCTCGCCAGGCAACCAGGCCTGTTCGGGGAGAAAAAGCTGCTCTCCCAGCCGGAATTCGTGCAGATGGCTGTCGGCCCAGCCCATGGCGGCCTGGATAAAGTGGTGCAGGTCACGCAGTGTGCAGTCATCACTGATCTGCAGGCGCCGCCAGATGGGGGGGCTGATCTGCAGGGGTTCCAGCTGGAGATGCAGGATGAAACGGCTGGCCATTTTCGGGCTGGGCATAGGGACTTCCAGGGCGGACAAGAACGGATATTGCCGGGTTCTGGCTGCTGTTATTGCAAAGGGAGTTTTCTATTCGTCAGTGACTGTCTATGCTTGCCGGCGATGCATGCAACTGTCTGGCAGAAATGCGGCAAGCATGCACGGTCCGGTACAGGCCAGGCCACTGTCCGGCACTGACAGGATGCGGCAGGTTGCCGGTTGTCGGCGAACCAAAAGCCCTTTAATCTGTCGAAGTTTTCGGCTTTATACCTATCAGGAGAAATACAATGCGGATTTCCATTTCCAGCGCGCTGCTGCTGACGGCTACCCTGGTTCTGGCTGCCTGTAACAAGCAGACCGAGCCCAAAGCGCCGGAAGTCAAACCGGCTGAAGCGGCGGTTACCCAGCCGGCTCCTGCTGAAGCTGCTGCACCTGCTGAAGAAGCTCCGGCTCCTGCTGAAGCTGCTGCACCTGCTGA
>DIDB01000232.1 GCA_002417905.1 Pseudomonadaceae bacterium UBA5811 | reverse complement strand
CCCGGCTGACGGCCCGGAAGTTCCATGGCCTGCGCAAGATCATCAGCCGCCGGGTGGCCCTGAATGACACGCGCCGGGTACTCTGCCCCTCAGCACATCTGGATGCCATTTCCTGTTATCTGGCTACCATCAACGGCCTGATGGGCAACCTGCATGATGAGCTGGTGCTCCGGCAGATGCAGGGCGAGCTGGACTATGAACACCAGCTGTTCGACCTGCCGGAAGAGATTGCCAGCCGGATCAGGGTTTTTATCGGCCTGCTGCAGGCGCCGGCTTCCGGCAGCGGGCAGGTACAGCCCCGGCGGGCCGCTGCCGGCTAGCTCAGGAAGGCCCGTTCCGGGCCAGGGCAAAGGCATGCCGGGTCTGGCTGACAAAGAAGGCCAGGGTTCCGGCCGCGGTAATCACCGCGCCACGGCGGCGCCCAGCCCGCCATACAGATAGAGCAGCATCGCCAGCAGCGGCAGGCTGGCCAGAATGGACAGCACCCGGAAGCGCAGCACACTGCCCAGCCGGCCAGTGACAATCATGAAGGGTTCCAGCGGCAGGCTGATGATATTCATCAGGGCAGCACCGCCCAGTACCGGCAGAATCTGGCTGCCGTCGCCCCCGGTGCGCAGCAGGGCATGGAGCACGGTATCGCCGAACACTACGGCCACGAAAATCACTACCACCGAGAAACCACTGACATACAGCAGGATTTTCCGGATGACCCGGTGAATTTCGTCCAGCCGGCCTTCCTCCTTCAGGTGGACAAACTCGGGGTAAAGCGATGGAATCAGGGCCCGGGCCGGTTTGACGATGCCGTCGGTAATCTGGGTGGAGACCTTGAAGATGGCGGCCTCGCTGGCCCCGGTATAACTGCCGATCAGCAGGGTGGGCAGCTTTCTGGAAACGGAAAACAGCACCTGGTTGACGCTGTTCATCAGGGTAAAGCGCCAGGCGCCCCTGAGCAGCTCCGGACTGCGGAACAGGCTTCGCCAGTCCGGTCGGCCGGCGCCCTGCTGGCGCAGCGGATACAGGGCCGCCAGGCTGTCCCCGCAGAACACCAGCGCGCTTGAGGCCAGCCACAGGTACATGAAGTATTCAAGGCCATAATGGGCGTAATAGCCGATCACGCAGCCCAGGGTACGGATCAGGGCGATAATGCCGTTGGCCACCGTCAGGTAGCGGAAGCGGTCCAGCAGACGGGTAACGCCTACACACCAGCCGGTGGCATCGCAGAACACGGCCAGCATGCAGACCTCTGCCAGCGGCCGGAGCTCATCGGGCCAGCCCATATGCTGGCTGAACAGGGCAATGCCCGCTAGTCCGACCAGATAGCCCGCTGCTGCGCTGAGCAGGTCCAGCTGGGCGCCAAAGCGCAAAACCTGGTAAAACTGCTGCCGGTTTCCGGCATGGAAAGGCGCGGTGCCGTAATGCAGCACCATCTTCCATGACACCAGATTGGTCAGGTCCATGATCACGGCCACATAGGTGGTGACCAGCAGCATGTAGCCAAAGGCTTCCAGCCCGATGGCCTGCACGGTGTAGGGAATATAGACAAAGCTGCAGATGGCATAGATGCCCCGTTCCAGCAGCAGGTTCAGGGCATTGCCGATAATCCGCCGGAGCGGCTTTTTGTCCCGGTTGGCGCGCATGGCTCGGTGTGGCGTCCGGAGTCAGGGACGGGGTGCCGGCGGGTAGCTGTCCATGACCGTTTTTACCGTGGCCATGGCCTGGGCCAGGACTGTTTCCAGGGGGGCTCCGGCATCCAGCTCGACAATGGGGGCCCCGTTAAAGGTCAGCAGTGGAACGGCCCGGATCTTTTTCTCCAGAGCCTCCGGGCGATGATCCGGTTTGCGCTGGATGGCCGTAGCCAGATCCACATTCAGCCGCAGCACTACATCCGGCTTCAGCCGGGCCATTTGCTGGTAAAGCCAGAACTCCAGATACATCAGGGTCCTGGCACCTGCATCGGTCAGCTCCCGGCCATGCAGCAGGGGGCCATCCATGGTCTCGCTGACCGCCACCTGTGGATAACGGTCGGTCAGGATGGCCCGGCCCCGCAGGTGAAAAATGGCCATTTTGGCAAAGCGGACCACCCGGCGCATGGAGGCAATAAACATGACCAGCGCCACGGGAAAGGAAATACCATTCTGGCGGGCGGAAACACTGACCTTGCGGATGCGCTCATCGACTTTTTCCCCGAGCGGAGAACGCTGGCGCATGGCCCGGCGCAAGTTGCCGGTCTGTTTGCCCAGATGGCACAGTCGGGTCGGCCGGTAATCCGACATAAAATGCAGGATTTCCTGGCTGACCGTGGTTTTGCCGCTGCCATCCGAACCCACAATGGCAATGATCGGTGCCTTGCGGCCGGGAATTTTCTGGAAATGCATGTACGTTACATACCCTTTGCGGATTGGCGGGCCAGCGGGAGGCGGCAGATGGTACCGGAAAACCGGCCGGGCCGCCCCGGGTTTCCCGGAGGGCAGGCCGGTTCATTGCGGCAGGGCTGATGGTTCACTTCTGGTCGTTGTGGATGCTGGGCCGCTTGTTGTTCAGTCTGGCCAGCCGGGGCTGGTCGTCTGTTTATGAGCTGCCGGGATGCGTTCCGCTCGGCCTGCAAACGCTGCGGCTTTCGGACTCCGGGCCAGATGACCCATATCCTGCGCCATACTTTTGCCAGTCACTTCATGATGGCCGGGGGCGATATTCTGACCCTGCAGCGGATTCTGGGGCATGGCGACATCAAAATGACCATGCGTTATTCCCATCTGTCCCCGGATCATCTGGCCAGTGCCCTGCAGCTTTCACCGCTGGCCCAGATCAGTGCCTGAACCTTTTGGGCTATTTTTAGGCTATTTTTGGGCTACGGCCAGAAATGAAAAAGGGCCAGCATACACTAACCCTTTGTTTTTTATGGTGCCGGCAAGAGGAGTCGAACCCCCGACCTTCGCATTACGAATGCGCTGCTCTACCAACTGAGCTATGCCGGCCAAAACTGAAATCTGTTCAAGCTGTGAAAGCAAAAAAGCCCACGTTGCTGTGAGCTTGACACGCTGTTTTGTATGGTGCCGGCACCAAGAATCGAACTCGGGACCTACTGATTACAAGTCAGTTGCTCTACCTGCTGAGCTATACCGGCTAAAAGTGGCGTGCATTATAGCGGTTGCTTTGAGTCTGTAAAGACTCGGCCAGCGCAGTCCGGGAAGCCACGACCCGCAAGGGCGCCCCGGTGGGGGGCAGGGCTATATGGATGTAGTTTTAATACTAAAATATAGCTTGTGGCCAGCAGGGCAGGGATGATGTGATGGCCCCGGGGAAAAAGGCTTATTTTCCCGTTTTTAAGGTTTTATGGCCTGGTGTTCCGGATGTGCAGGATTTCTGGCCCGCTGGGCATCTCTGGAGGTTATTTACATGAAAACCATAACATTGCAGGATATCTTTGCCGACCACAGCGAATGGCCCCGGGATTTTGATGTGCGGGCCGAGTGTGCCGAGCAGCAGGAGCTGGTCAGCCAGCCGGTTACTGGTGGCACCGTAAAAAAGCCGGCCAGCAGCCAGCGGCCGGGCCGGGCCAGTCGCTGGCTTCATTGAGTCCGCCCGGGCTGCCACCTGCTGTTAGCCGTTCCGGGCATGGTGTTCCGGCAGGGGCTTGATTAGACTCTGGGACAGTTCTTGTCGGGGTGCCTCGCAGCAGAGGCTGAGACCGGAAGGTTCCGGATCCCGTTGAACCTGATCAGGTTAGGGCCTGCGTAGGGAACAAGCGTGGCGGGGCAGGCTGCCCGCCGTTTCCGGCCGTCCGGCACCGTTCAGGTTCACTCCGACAGTCTCTCTGGAGCCAGCCGATGCGTGTTGAACAAACCCGGAACCTCAGCGAGTCCGCTCAGGTCGACCAGCAGTCCGTCCAGCCTTTCCCCCGCTCGAAAAAGATTTACG
>DIDB01000063.1 GCA_002417905.1 Pseudomonadaceae bacterium UBA5811 | reverse complement strand
GATCACGGATGACCGGGTCGGGCTGGGGCAGATCAGGACGGCTGTGGCTCATGGACAGGTCTCCTGGGGAGGGGCAAATGTCTGGACAATCAGTCAGATAGCGGTTGACAGGGTTCTGGCATTTTATCGCCTTTCGATTATCCTGCAGAAACTGCCCCACTGTCTGGCCAGGCTGGCTCTGCTGCCAGCCCTGCTGGCACCCTGCCTAACTGCTGATCAATGGAGATCATCACAATGAGCCGTCCGGCATTGATGTTGACCGGAGAGTCCCTGTTGCCGCCCCGGGCCGAAATGGAAGCGCTGGCCGATGCCCGGCATCGTGATCCCTTTGCTCTCCTGGGGCCACATCCCTGTGCCGGAGGCCAGGTGATCCGGGCTTTTTTGCCCCATGCGCTGGGTGCCGAGCTGATCTGCCGGAACAGCGACCAGTTGCTGGCCGTGATGGAGCCCGGACCCGTACCCGGTCTTTTTTGTGCCTGGCTGTCTTCCGGGCTGGATTACCGGTTGCGGATCCACTGGGCCGAGGCTGTGCAGGTAACTGAAGATCCTTACAGTTTTGGTCCACTACTGGGCGAGATGGACCTGTACCTGTTTGCCGAGGGCAATCACCGGCATCTCGGGCATTGTCTGGGGGCCCAGCTGACGGAAGTGGACGGAGTACCGGGTGTCCGTTTTGCGGTCTGGGCGCCCAATGCACGCCGGGTGTCGGTGGTTGGCAATTTCAATGGCTGGGACGGGCGGCGTCATCCCATGCGCCTGCGTTTCCCGGCCGGTGTCTGGGAGCTGTTTGTGCCCAGGCTGGCCGCGGGCGAACTGTACAAATACGAAATTCTCGGGCCGCATGGTCTGCTGCCGCTGCGGGCGGATCCGCTGGCCCTTGCTACTGAACTGCCGCCTGGTACGGCGTCCAAAGTGGCCGCCCCCATGCAGCACTCGTGGCAGGATGCGGCCTGGCTGGACCGGCGGGCAGCCCGGCAGGCAACAGGGGCTCCCCTGTCCATCTATGAGGTCCATGTGGGGTCCTGGCAGTACGGAGCTGATGGTCAGCCTGGCAACTGGGCTTCACTGGCCGGGCGCCTGATTCCCTATGCGGTGGAGATGGGCTTTACCCATCTGGAGCTGATGCCGGTAATGGAACATCCCTTCGGGGGCTCCTGGGGCTATCAGCCCCTGTCCCAGTTTGCGCCCACCGCCCGCTATGGCTCGCCGGATGATTTTGCTGCTTTTGTCGACGCCTGCCACCAGGCGGGTCTTGGGGTTATTCTGGACTGGGTGCCAGCCCATTTTCCGGCTGATTCCCATGGCCTGGGCCATTTTGACGGTACGGCACTGTACGAGTATTGCCATCCGTTCGAGGGCTTTCACCCGGACTGGAATACCTTCATCTACAACCTGGGGCGGACCGAGGTGCATGGTTTTATGCTGGCCTCGGCCCTGCACTGGCTGCGCGAATTCCATGTGGACGGGCTGCGGGTGGATGCCGTGGCGTCCATGCTGTACCGCGACTATTCCCGCAAGGATGGTGAGTGGATTCCCAACCGCCATGGCGGCCGGGAGTGCCTGGAAGCCATTGATTTTTTGCGCCATCTGAATGACGTGGTGGCCCAGGAAGTGCCCGGTGCGCTGGTTATTGCCGAGGAGTCCACGGCTTTTCCCCGGGTCAGTGGCCCGACCCATGAGGGCGGGCTGGGTTTTGCCTACAAGTGGAATATGGGCTGGATGCATGACACCCTGGAATATATCCAGAAAGATCCGGTGCACCGCTGTTACCACCATCACGATATGACCTTCGGGCTGATTTATGCTTTCTCCGAGCATTTTGTCCTGCCGATTTCCCACGATGAGGTGGTGCATGGCAAGAAGGCCCTGCTGGACAAGATGCCGGGGGACCGTTGGCAGAAGTTTGCCAACCTGCGGGCCTATCTGGCGTTCATGTGGGGGCATCCGGGCAAGAAGCTGCTGTTCATGGGCTGCGAGTTCGGCCAGTGGCGGGAGTGGGAGCATGACCGGGAGCTGGACTGGTGCCTGCTGGAGGATGCTGACCATGCGGGCGTCCAGCGGCTGGTACGGGATCTGAACCGGCTGTATCGCCAGTCGCCGGCCCTGTACGAACAGGACAGCCAGCCGGAAGGATTCCGCTGGGTGGTGGGTGATGATTACCGGAACAGTGTCTATGCCTGGCTGCGCTGGAGCCGGGAGGGCCGGCCAGTGCTGCTGGTGGCCAATTTTACCCCGGTGGTGCGCAGGGATTACCGGGTCGGCGTGCCGCTGGCGGGTGGCTGGCAGGAGGTACTGAATACGGACTCCAGCGACTATTGCGGCTCCGGGCTGGGTAACAGCGGGCTGCTGCGTGGTGAGGCTGTGCCCGCCCATGGTCTGGAGCATTCCCTGGTGCTGGCGCTGCCCCCGCTGGCCGTGCTGGTGCTGGAGCCGGCCTGATACAGGATTGTCAAGATTTCCGGTTAAGGTCCTGCTCCGTGCATCTGACGTGGAGTGCCATCATGAAACTGCAGGCCAAGGAGCCGGTATCAGGCATGGATATGCCCGTGGGCAAGTCGGACTGGTTTATCCAGAACCTGGTGTTTCTGGCCAAAAGCGGCATCGAGCTGCCAGTGACGCTCAATACCACTGGTGGGCTGGTCAGTGGTGTGGTGATCTCGGGGGAACGCTACCTGGAGCTGCTCAGTACCCGGTTCTGTGAGGCGGGCGCGGGTCACCTGGCTCATGCCGGGCTGGGTGACTGGTTCGGGCAGTACATGGACGTGCTGGCCAACGATGATGCAGAAGGGGATGGGCCGCATTTCATCCATTTGCGCGATGCCTGCGTGGCCGGTCCGGCAGCGGCCGGGGGGACAGTGCCTGTGCAGGCTCCGCTCTGGCGGGGTCGTATCCGGGCCATTACCGGTCTGTCCTTCGCAGGTCTCTGAGCCTGCTGCTCCTGCTCCGGACAGGCGGACGATAAAAACAGGTTTACCGTCCGCACCCCGGCTGCACTCAGGCAGCCAGCTGTGGGCAATGACCTTTCAGGTCCTGCAGGAACTGCTTGCGGTCCAGCGGGGAAATGATCAGCACCCGGTCGTCCGCGTAACGGATATGCACCTGCTCCTGGGACAGGGCCGGGCAGTAGGTACGGCTGGAGGCCAGGGTAACCGACTGGATTTCGCTGAACGGGATTTTCCAGCGGAACGGGCCGCAGGCTACGTCCAGCTGTTCTTCGCCCAGACTGTATGCGGTCCCGCGCAGAATCCACAGTGGCAGGACCACACCGGCGAACAGCGTCAGGGTCATGATGAACCACAGGGGGGGATGGCTGGCCTGGGTGAGTTTCCAGGTGACGTACAGACTGATCAGCGCAATGGCCCATGCAGTGGCAGAAAAGCCGGTATCGACTTTGGAGCGGTAGGTATTCATTCTGTTCCTCAATGATTGAAGCGGTGTTGGCAGAAGGCTCCGGTGCCAAGTCAGGACGCGGTGCAGAAACGGGTCTGGTCTGCGCCCTGTCGCCTGGCATTCTACTAAAATGCCATGTTTTCTCACGCTTACCGAGCCGCTGCAGCATTTTATTCCGGGAGGTCATGCTGCATGTCCGGGACAGGCCGCTGCTCTGGCATGGACATCTGGCCATGGCTCGGACATCATCGCTGCTCCAGGCAGGCTGTGGCTTGTCCGGCGTTCCAGTCAGGAGAGGCGATGTCCCGTTCCGCACTGATCATCTGTGAGCACTGCGATTCGCTGTACCGGCGCCATCCGCCGGAGCGGGGGCAGGTGGTCCGCTGTGTCCGCTGCGGGGCCGTGCTGGAGCGGGGGCACTATCTGTCAGTTGAACAGCTGCTGGCCCTGACGGTGACGGCGGCCATCCTGTTTGTGTTTGCCAATGTTTTTCCGGTAGTGCATATCAGCATGCAGGGCCTGAGCAACGAGGCCACCCTCTGGCAGTCAGTGCAGGCTCTGGCCCATGGCCGCATCACCCTGGTGGCGCTGGTGGCCGGGCTGGCCATCATTTTTGCACCTCTGCTGCAGATCCTGCTGCTGCTGTGGCTGCTGCTGCATGCCCATGTTGGGCAGGTGGCGCCAGGTTTCCGGCTGTGCATGCGCTCGCTGGAGCATCTGCGCCCCTGGAGCATGCTGGAGGTCTGCCTGCTGGGCATTCTGGTGGCCATCATCAAGCTGGCCGGAATGCTGAAAGTCATTCCGGGGCTGGGCTTGTGGGCAATTGCCATGCTGGCGGTACTGATTATCCTGCTGGCCGGCAAGGGTATCCGCCGGCTCTGGGATTTCCGGGATGCGGCAGAAGCCGGGAGGGTAGCCGGGTGAGTCTGCCGCCCTATGCCCGTGAGCTGGGGTTATGCCTGTGCCATACCTGCGGTCAGGTGTGTGGCATGGACCAGCTGCATTGCCCGCGCTGCCTGTCCCGGGTACATGCCCGCAAGCCGGAAAGCATTGCCCGGACCTGGGCGTTCCTGCTGGCCAGCCTGATTTTTTATATTCCGGCCAATCTGTTGCCGGTAATGTACAGCGACATGCTGGGTCATGGCAGTGAGAACACGATCATGACCGGGGTGGTCGAGTTCTGGGAGGCCGGCTCCTGGGATATTGCCCTGGTCATTTTTATTGCCAGCGTGGCAGTGCCCTGCATGAAGTTTTTTCTGCTGGGGCTGTTGCTGGTGACCTGCCAGCGCCGCAGCCGCTGGGCAATGCGGGAGCGGGCGAAGCTGTACCGCTTTGTGGAGCTGATCGGTTACTGGTCCATGCTGGATGTGCTGGTGGTGGCGCTGGTGGCTGCGCTGGTGCAGTTTCATGCGCTGGGTACCATTGAGCCACGTCCGGGTATCCTGTTTTTCGGGATGGTGGTGGTGCTGACCATGCTGTCCGCCATGAGTTTTGATCCCCGTCTGATCTGGGATGTCGAGGTAGAGAATGACTGACAGAGTGCCGGCGGCCATTCAGCCGCAACCCGGAGTACCGCAGGTCATCCAGCGGCGCTTCAGTGTGTCACTGGTCTGGCTGGTGCCCATTGTGGCGGCTCTGGTGGGCCTGTCGATGGTGGCACACAGCTGGCTGTCAGCCGGACCGAAGATTACCGTCAGCTTCCAGACCGCCGAGGGGCTGGAGGCCAACAAAACCCAGGTCAAGTACAAGAATGTGGTAATCGGAACAGTTACCGGGATTTCTCTGAGTCATGACCGCACTCACGTCAATGCCAGCATTGAGCTGGATGCCAGTGCCCGTTCCTTTACTGCGGAGGATACCCAGTTCTGGGTGGTGCGGCCGCGGATTGGCGCCAATGGAGTTTCCGGAGTAGATACGCTGTTCTCCGGAGCGTTTATCGGGGCTGATGCTGGCAGTTCGTCCCGGGAAAGCAAAAAGTTTGTGGGGCTGGAAACGCCGCCAGCTATCACCTATGGCGAAAAGGGCCAGCGTTTTGTACTGCATACCGATGATCTGGGCTCGCTGGGAATCGGCTCACCGGTTTATTACCGGCGGATTCCGGTGGGGCAGGTGATTTCCTATCAGCTGTCAGCGGATGGCAAGGGTGTTGACCTGCAGGTGTTTATCAATGCCCCCAATGATCGCTTTGTGCTGGAAGATACCCGCTTCTGGAATGCCAGTGGAGTGGATGTCAATGTCAGTGCCAGCGGGGTCAGTGTGGATACGGAGTCACTATCGGCCATTCTGGCCGGCGGTATCGCGTTCCGGGAGCCGGACTTTTCACCGGACCGTCCGCTAGCGGCCGAAGGTTATGAGTTCCGGCTGTTCGAGAACCAGAAAACGGCGCTGGCCCCGCCGGATGGCCCGGCCATTTATGTGCGCATGCGTTTTGATCGCTCCCTGCGCGGCCTGAGCCAGAATGCTCCCGTGGAATTTCAGGGCGTGGAAATCGGTCGGGTAGTATCCATCAGCATGGATTACGACAGCCGGGCCCAGCGGTTTCCGGCGGTTGTGGGTGTGCTGCTGTATCCCCAGCGGCTGGGCGCGGCCTATGACAAGCTGGCTGAAAAAATCGGCGGCAAGGAGGAGGGGCGGGCGGCCCGGCTGTTCCGGGCCATGGTGGAGCGAGGCCTGCGGGCCCAGGCCCGGTCGGGCAATCTTCTGACCGGGCAGCTGTATATCGGTATGGACTTTGAACCGTCGGCCCGGCCAGTCCGGCTGGACCCTAAAGCCAGCATTCTGGAAATCCCCACGGTTCCGGGCAGCTTTGACAAGCTGCAGGAGCAACTGCAGGCCATGGCTGACAAGTTCAGCAAGATTCCTTTTGATCGCATCGCTCACAATCTTAACGGTACTCTGGAGGCACTCCAGAGCAGCCTGATGCAGTTCAATGCGGCTACCCTGCCGCAAATTGGTGCGACGCTGGAGCAGGCCCGCAAGACCATGGAAGCGGCTGCCTCAACGGTGGCTGCCAGCTCGCCCGAGCGTCAGGAGCTGGCGGCTGCCATGACCGAGCTGCAGCGCACGGCGCGCTCGGTTCGCCAGCTGACCGATTTTCTGGAGCGCCATCCGGAATCCCTGATCCGGGGGCGGCGCAGCAATACCCGGCTGGATGATCTGAATATCGAGATGGAGTCCCGGCAATGAAACCGGTAAAAGGATTGATCCTGTCCAGCCTGCTGGGGCTGGTGGCCTGCAGTTCGGCGCCTGTTCATTATTACACCCTGCAGCCGGCCGTGCTGCCGGTCGCAGCAGGGGCTGCCCGGGCGGCTGCTCCTTTCCAGCTGGAGGTCATGCCGGTGGGCATGCCTGCCCAGGTTGACCAGTCAGAACTGGTTATCCGCCAGAACAATGGCCGGCTGGCCATTCTGGACAATGATCGCTGGAGTGCTGCGCTGGGTGATGAGTTCCAGCTGGCGCTGTCCGGCCAGCTGGAGCAGGCGCTGGGCGTGCGGGATCTGCACGGGCTGCCGCTGGCCCCGGAGCAGCCGGTACTGCAATTGCGGGCGGATGTCCGGCGTTTTGAATCAGTACCTGGCTACTATGCGCTGGTGGACATGGTCTGGAGCCTGAAACTGCAGGGGCCAGACCATAAGGAGCGGGTTCTGAACTGTGGCAGCCAGGTCCGCCAGACCACCGGAACGGTGGATCTGGCCAGTCTGGTTCAGGCCCACCAGCAGGTGATTGCCCGTCTGGCCATGGCAATTGCTGGAGCGGCCCGGCGCTGGGCCGCTGATCCGGCCGCGGGCTGCCCCTGAGGCAGGCTGCCTGGGTCCCGTGGCCAGGACTGTGTTAAAAGACAGGTTTCAAGTATTTGCAGTGTGCATGCATGAGCCTGGCATTATCGATCCGGCAGTTGGCCAAGACGTATCACAATGGTTTCCAGGCCCTGAAGGGCATTGACCTGGATATCGGCAGCGGGGATTTTTTTGCCCTGCTGGGCCCTAACGGGGCGGGGAAATCCACGACCATTGGCATTCTCTCTACCCTGATAAACAAAACGGCCGGTAGCGTCCAGGTCTTCGGACACGATCTGGACCGGGATCCACTGGGGCTCAAGCTGGCGCTGGGCGTGGTTCCCCAGGAGTTCAACTTTAACCAGTTCGAGCGGGTGCTCGACATTTTGGTCAATCAGGCCGGCTATTATGGCATCCTGCCGGGCGAGGCCCGGCGCCGGGCCGGGCACTACTTGCGCCAGCTGGATCTCTGGGACAAGCGGGATGAGGCAGTACGCATGCTGTCTGGTGGCATGAAGCGGCGGCTGATGATTGCCCGTGCCTTGATTCACCAGCCGCGCCTGCTGATTCTGGATGAGCCGACAGCCGGAGTGGATATCGAGCTGCGCCGTTCCATGTGGCGTTTTCTGGAGGATCTGAACCGGCAGGGCGTTACCATCATTCTGACCACGCATTATCTGGAGGAAGCCGAGCAGCTATGTCGCAGCATCGCCATCATTGACCAGGGTCGGATTGTGGAAAATACCAGCATGCGGGCGCTGCTCAAGCAGCTGGATGAGGAGACTTTCCTGCTGGATCTGGCGAGCCCCTGTCAGAAGCCGGTGATACTGGAGGCGTATCCCTCGCACCTGCTGGATGAGCGTACCCTTGAAGTCCGGGTATCCCGTGCGCTGGGCATAAACGGGCTGCTCCGGCAGCTGGATGCCCAGGGTATCGGGGTTAGCAGTCTGCGCAGCCGGAATAACCGGCTGGAGGAGCTGTTTGTTTCAAGGCTCCGGAGCGGGCAGGAGGCTGCATCATGATGAATCGTATATGCCTGCGCATCAGTCTGGTTGCCCTGTGGACCATCATCTTTCGGGAGGTGCGCCGTTTCCTGCGGATCTGGCCGCAGACCCTGCTGCCTCCGGCTATCACCATGCTGCTGTATTTTGTGATTTTTGGCCGGCTGATGGGACGCCGTATCGGTGATATGGAGGGGTTCAGTTACATTGAGTACATTGTGCCCGGACTGATCATGATGTCAGTGATTACCAACGCCTATAACAATGTGGCTTCCAGTTTCTTTAGTACCAAATTCCACCGCTCAGTGGAGGAGTTGCTGGTTGCACCTGTCTCGGCCCATGTCATCCTGTGCGGTTTTGTGACGGGGGGAGTCCTGCGCGGACTGGCGGTCGGGCTGATTGTATCGCTGCTATCCCGGCTATTTGTGCAGTTGCCGCTGAGCCATCCGGGAATCACCCTGCTGGTGATCCTGCTGACTGCGGTTATCTTTTCCCTGGGCGGTTTTATCAATGCGGTGTTTGCCCGCAATTTTGATGATATTTCCATCGTACCCACTTTTATCCTGACGCCATTAACCTATCTGGGCGGGGTGTTTTACTCCATCAGCCTGCTGCCAGCATTCTGGCAGGCCATTTCTCTGGGAAATCCGGTATTGCATATGGTCAACGCATTTCGTTATGGCTTGCTGGGTATTTCTGACATCCAGATCGGAGTGGCTGTCAGCTTTATGCTGCTGGCCTGTCTGCTGCTTTATGGCTGGAGCATTTATTTGCTGAATACGGGAAAAGGACTGCGCCAGTAGTGTGCAGTGCGACTGTCCCACTTGCTGAAAAGTGTTTTGCAGGTCAGTACACTGCTGGAATTCCTTCCTTTCCAGCTGCTGGATTTTTGAATGCCGCATTCTGTTGATGCTTCTCCCTTGGGCAAGGTAACCCATTACATCAGTACTTATAGTCCCCAACTGCTGTTTGCTATCGCTCGCGCCCCAAAGTGGACAGAGCTTGGCCTGACAGCAGATAGATTGCCTTATTATGGTGCAGATATCTGGAACTGTTATGAGCTTTCCTGGTTGCTGCCTTCCGGAAAGCCGGTGGTGGCGGTTGGTGAGTTCCAGATTCCCGCTGACTCGCCCAACATAATTGAATCAAAATCTTTCAAGCTGTATCTGAACTCACTTAACCAGAGCGTCTTTGAGAATACCGGGCAGTTGATCAGGACACTGGAGCAGGATCTGTCTGCCGTGGCCGGCAAGCCGGTCCAGGTCCGTATTTATTCCCTGCGGGATGTGCAGCAGCAGGGTCTGCAACTACTGCCGGGCGATTGTGTGGATGAACTGGATATCCGGATTGAATCCTGCGCTACACCTCAGCCCGGGCTGTTGCGCTGTGACCGGCAGCAGGTCACCCGGGCCTGCCTGAGCAGCCATTTGCTGAAGTCGAACTGCCCGGTTACCGGACAGCCCGATTGGGGCAGTATTGTGGTGGAGTATTCAGGTTACTGGCTGGATCCTGGCAGTTTCCTGGCCTATCTGGTCAGTTACCGCCAGCATGCCGACTTTCATGAGCAGTGCGTGGAGCGCATTTTTCTGGATCTGCAGCAATTGCTCTGTCCGGAACAGTTGACGGTGTATGCCCGTTATGTGCGCCGGGGCGGGCTGGATATCAATCCGTTCCGGAGTACCCATCCCGGGCTGCCAGCCAATGGGCGCCTGGCAAGGCAGTAATGCTTAGATGCCGATGCTGATCAGGCTCTGCATGATATTTCTGAGGGTCATGGCAATGGTGGGATGGCTGATTTCAAAACGCTCTACCGCAAGGTCAAGGCTGTCGGACAGGGTGTCATGGGGCACTTCTGGCTGGTTGCCCCGCAGGTGCTGCTCAATGTCAGAAACAAGGGACTCAAGGCTCTTGCGCTCTTCCGGGCTCATGGTGCCCGTATGCTCCAGCTGGCTTCGCAGCTCCCGGATCTGGCCTTGCAGGTTATCAGTGGACATGGAGACTCCTTATACTCGGGTCGGGGTGTTGAAAACATTGAACAAAAGTTTGGCCAGAAGATTAAATCAGGCATTGCAATTTGGGGCGTCCCTGGATAAATCTTTTCTCAGGACGTAAAAGTTCCTTGTGTGCATGATTTTTGAATATGCCTCCACGTGTGGCGATATAATCACTCTAAATCCAGACGGTAGTGCCGTCCTACGGTATTTGTTACAGGAGTCTTTAAATGCTCAAGCTAGGGACAAAATGGTTGGATGCTGTCAAGGCCCTGCCGCTTGCGGTAGCCATGATGGGATCGGGGTCGCTGCTGGCGGCAGATGAAGGCGTCAATCCTGATCCGTGGGAAAATTTCAACCGGAAGATGTTCTCGTTTAACGATACACTGGACCGCTGGACATTCAAACCGGTTGCTGAAGGGTACAAGAAAGTCACGCCGGAAATTGTCCAGACAGGTGTTCACAACGCTTTCCTCAATGTTGGGGATGGTGTCAACCTGCTCAACAACCTGCTGCAGGGCAAGCTTGTAGATGCCGGTTCAGATACAGGCCGTATCCTGTTCAATACGACGCTCGGTATTGGTGGCCTGTTTGATGTAGCAACCTGGATGGGGCTACCGCGCCATCAGGAAGACTTTGGCCAGACACTGGCAGTGTGGGGGCTGGGCAGTGGTCCTTATCTGGTTCTGCCGTTCTTTGGGCCGATGACTGTCCGGGATGGTGTGGGCCAGGTGCCTGACATGTTTGCCCAGCCTTATGTTTACATCAATAGCACTGCTATCTCGGCGGGCGCGTTTGCCGCGCAGGTTATCGATACGCGGGCGGATCTTTTGTCCAAGGAAAAGCTGATTACAGGGGATCGTTACGTATTCGTGCGTAATGCTTATCTGCAGAATCGTGAATTCCTTGCCAAAGATGGCAAGGTAGTTGACGACTTCTGATGCTGCTTCAGGGCAGGCTACTGGTAAAGGAAGAAGGCTCCCTGTCAGAGGACAGGGGGTGTTTCTGGTGACAGGTGGATCTTGGCCATTTAATTGAGCCGCTCGCGGGGCCAAATGCCTTGAAAGCGGCTTTATGTCAGGGTACTGTCTGCTGATCAGGCTGGTCCGTTCCAGTCCAGTCGTGCATATCACCCGGTAGAAACATGTCCATCCCTCATGATGCTACATTGCTGATCATTGATGATGACGATGTAGTCCGGGCTAGTTTGGCGGCCTATCTGGAAGACAGTGGCTTCCGGGTAGTGCAGACAGCCAGCAGCCTGCAGGGTTTGGCGTTATGCACGCAAAAGCCACCAGATCTGGTTGTTTGTGACTTGCGCATGCCGCAAATGGATGGTCTTGAGCTGATCAGCCAGCTGGCCAGGCAGAATCGCAGTATACCTGTCATCGTGGTGTCCGGGGCCGGTGTGATGTCTGATGTGGTTGAGGCCTTGCGGCTCGGGGCTGCCGATTACCTGATCAAGCCCATAGAGGATCTTGCCGTTCTTGAGCATTCAGTGTGCCGGGCCCTGGAGCGCAGTCGTCTGCAACTGGAAAACTCCCGCTACCGGGAGCAGCTGGAGATTGCTAACCGGGATCTGCGGGCCAGCCTGCATCTGTTACAGGAAGATCAGGATGCCGGCCGTCAGGTGCAGATGAACATGTTGCCAGAGACGCCATGGCAGGTGGGAGCCCTGTGTTTTTCCCATCAGATCATTCCATCTCTGTATCTTTCGGGCGATTTTGTTGATTACTTTCGGGTAGATGAACGCCGGATCGTGTTTTACCTGGCGGATGTTTCCGGACATGGTGCTTCCTCAGCCTTTGTGACCGTGCTGCTGAAGTTCATGACTACACGGTTACTGTATGAGTCCCGTCGTCATCATGGCGGCGTGTTGCCCGAGTTCCGGCCTTCAGAGGTTCTGGGGCATATCAACCGGGGGTTGCTGAATTGCAATTTGGGCAAGCATGTCACCATGCTGGGCGGAGTCATCGATCTGGAGCAGGATATTCTGCATTACAGCATTGGAGGGCATTTGCCGCTGCCAGTTCTGTATGCCAGTGGCCAGGCCTGTTACCTGGAGGGACGGGGACTGCCAGTGGGGCTGTTCCTGGATGCCTGTTATGCGGATTATCAGTTGTCCTTGCCTGCCGCTTTCAGCTTGACCCTGTTCTCGGATGGTGTACTGGAGCTGTTACCAGGGGATTCGTTGCGTAACAAGGAAGATGCTTTGCCCGGTCTGGTCGCCCGGGCTGGCGGCACACTTGAAGGGTTGGGACAGGCGCTTGGGCTGGCAGGTCTGAAAGACAGGGCAGATGATATTGCCCTGCTGGTCCTGAACAGGAACCTCACATGACTACCGGAAAAATTCAGTTTGCCGAGTGGCAAGGCAGTTTTGTTCTGAAGCTGGTCGGTGAAATCCGGCTGACACTTTGCTCGGCGCTGGATGCTACTATTGAAAAAGTTTTTTCGGCACGGACGTTTTCCTCAATCATTATCGATTTGACGGAAACCAGGAGCATTGACAGCACAACGTTGGGCTTGCTGGCCAAGCTTTCGATCCTGTCCCGCCAGAAAACCGGATTGCTGCCTACTCTGGTGACTACCTGTCCAGATATTACCCGGCTGCTTGAGTCCATGGGGTTTGATCAGGTGTTTAATATCGTCAGAGAGGTGTTGCCCAGTTTCGAACAGTTGGCTGATCTGCCAGAACAGGATCAGTCAGAAGAGGTCGTCAGGGCCAAGGTCATTGAGGCCCATCAGATCCTGATGAGCCTCAATGACTCCAATCGTGAAGCTTTCCGTGATTTGCTCAGCGCGCTGGAGCGCAGCTGATTACTGGCTTTTCAGAAGGTTTTCGAGTTTTTCCTGATCACGGGCAAACTGACGGATACCTTCAGCCAGTTTCTCTGTGGCCATGGCGTCTTCATTCATGCTCCAGCGGAAGTCAGGTTCTCCCAAGTGCTGCAAAGGCTCTGCCGATGCTGTTGGTGCCAGACGACGGGGTAGAGAGCCATTATCTCCAGCCAGTTGCCGGAGTAATTCCGGGCTGATGGTCAGGCGATCGCAGCCGGCCAGAGCTTCGATCTGGCCAATATTGCGAAAGCTGGCCCCCATGATAACGGTCGGATAATCATTGGCCTTGTAATACTGGTAAATACGGCTGACAGACTGGACGCCAGGATCCTGTTCTGGCCGATAGTCATGACCATCACGTTTTTTGTACCAGTCATAAATTCGCCCTACAAAAGGGGAAATCAGATAAACACCGGCGTCCGCGCAAGCTGTGGCCTGGGCAAAAGAGAATAGCAGGGTCAGATTGGTCTGGATGCCGTCCTGCTCCAGCTGGCGGGCGGCCTGGATACCTTCCCAGGTAGCGGCAATCTTGATCAGGACACGCTCCCGGCTGACTCCGATCTGTTCATAAAGGGCTATCAGTCGTTCTGCCCGCTGCCGGGTAGCCTGGCTGTCAAAGGATAGACGTGCATCCACCTCGGTGGAGATCCTGCCCGGAATTTCACCAAGGATCTCCTGGCCAACGGCGACGGCAAACAGGTCGCAGGCTAGCCCGGCATCACCTCTGGCCCGGGTGGCTGCTTCCTGCAGGTGCCCAGCATAGCGGGGCAGGGCTGCAGCTTTCAGCAGCAGTGAGGGATTGGTGGTGGCATCTTCTGGCCTGAGCTGAGCGATCGCATCCAGATCGCCTGTATCCGCGACAACAGTGGTATAGGCCTTCAGCTGGTCCAGTTTGGAAGTCATGGTGATGGCTCGTCCTGTAAATGAGAGTGGGGCCCGAAGCTTAGTATCCAGTTAGCAGTTCAGTTGCCTGATCCAGCAGTGCCAGGGGAGAGCTGCTCTGGTGTATATCTGCTGAGAGCAGCTGCCGGAAGCGCCGGGCGCCCGGGAAGCCATGGGCCAGGCCCAGCAGATGCCGGGTCATGTGATGCAGGGCTCCACCGGCTGCAAGGTGGCGGACAATGTAGGGGCGAAGCGCCAGCAAGGCTGCATGACGGCTGATAACCGGGCTGTCCGGATCAAACAGCAGCTGGTCGACGTAAGCCAGCATATAACTGTTCTGGTAGGCTTCACGGCCTACCATGACCCCATCGAATACTCCCAGCTGTTTCTGGCAATCCTCCAGCGTTTTCAGTCCACCATTCAGGATAAGCTCAAGATCCGGGAAGTCCTGTTTCAACTGTGCAGCCACCTCATGGCGCAGGGGGGGAATTTCCCGGTTCTGTTTGGGCGACAGCCCTTCAAGAATGGCGATCCGGGCATGCACAATAAATGTTTGGCAGCCGGCCTCCTGTAATTGGCCTACAAAATCACAGAGTTCGGTATAGCTGTCGCGGCCATTGATACCAATGCGGTGCTTGACCGTGATTTCCAGACTGGTTGCATCGCGCATAGCCTTGATGCAGTCAGCGACCCGCTCAGGATGAGCCATCAGGCAGGCACCGATCATATTGTTCTGGACCCGGTCACTGGGGCAGCCAGCATTCAGGTTTATTTCGGCATAACCAGCTGCCTCACCCAGCCGGGCACATCGGGCCAGCTCTGCAGGTACACTGCCACCCAGTTGCAGGGCCAGAGGCTGCTCGGCAGGCTCGTGGTTCAGAAAACGGGCCTGATCCCCATGGAGCAGGGCTCCTGTCGTCACCATTTCCGTATAGAGCAGCGCCTGTTTGCTGAGCAGGCGGGCAAAAAAGCGGAAGTGCCTGTCAGTCCAATCCATCATCGGCGCCACGCAAAAGCGCCGACAGACTGCAGGCCGCGTACTTTCTGGCTTTGATGCGGTTTTTTGTGGGGTGTCAGGGTGCATGCTTTCTGGGCGTTTCCGGGTGTTTTCAGGCATTTTTAGATGCTCGCTGGTACAATTTACCAGTATAAATTCTTCATGTACCAGTGCCATGGCAACCATACGATCCCGCAAGCGAAAAGACGGAACCATTGGCTATACCGCACAGATCAGACTGTTTCGTGATGGGGTCCAAGTCTATCAGGAGGCACAGACCTTTGACCGGAAAGCCGCTGCCCAAGCCTGGGCAAGGCGGCGGGAGAGTGAGCTGGCCGTGCCGGGAGCTATTGAGCGGGCCGGGCGCATGGGAGTCACGCTGGGCGATATGATTACCCGTTACCTTGATGAGCATCGTCAGGATATGGATATTGGCCGCACCAAGCGGGCCACGCTTGAGGCTGTAGCGCGGACACCCTTTGGGCAGCTTCTGGAACAGGAGATTACCGCCCAGGTCATCGTGGATTATGCCCGCTGGCGGATGAGCCCTGAAGGTGGGCAGGTCAAAGCCCAGACGGTTGGTAACGACCTGGCCCACATTGGCGCTGTGCTGGCGATTGCCCGGGTGGCCTGGGGCTATGCGGTAGACCGCTCAGCCATCACTGACGCCCGGCTGGTTCTTCGTCGGCTCGGGCATGGGCTAAAAAATGCCGAACGTGAGCGTCGGCCCACACCAGATGAGCTGGACCGCCTGCTAAAATACTTCCAGGGAATCCTTGATTACAGGCCTGCCTCCATCAACATGCTGAAAGTAGTGGGCTTTGCCTTGTACTCAACCCGGCGCCAGGCTGAAATTACCCGGATTCTCTGGGATGATCTGGATCCGCCCAACCAGCGCATTTTGGTGCGGGACATGAAAAACCCCGGGCAGAAAATCGGCAACCATGTCTGGTGCCATCTGCCGGATGAAGCTTGGCAGATTCTCCATAGCATGCCTCGGGTGGCAGCTGAGATTTTCCCCTATGGTGAGCAGTCCATCTCGGCCAGCTTTGCACGGGCCTGCAAGTTTTGTGGCATTGATGGGCTCACTTTTCACGACCTGCGCCATGAAGGGGTCAGCCGCCTGTTTGAAATGGACTGGGATATTCCCCGGGTGGCCTCAGTATCCGGGCACCGGAACTGGAACTCCATGCGCCGCTATACCCATCTTAAGGGACGGGGAGACCCCTATGCAGGCTGGGCATGGCTCCCCGTAATCATCGCCTCACCCGTCAGGATCAGCCTGTCCAGACCACTCCCGTCCGGTTGAGCTGCTTGAGCTCCTTCTGGGCTGCTGCCCACCGTTCATCCAGATAGCGGGCCAGATCGTCGATATGAATGCCTCTGGGTGACTTCTGGCTGTTCTCGATCCGGGTAATTGGAATCTTGATCTGCCCGGCCAGTACCTTACGCTGGAACATCTCTGGCGACAGATGGCAGAAATAGTCCCTGCAGACCTGCTCTAGCGGGATGATCGCCTGCCCGTTGTACTGGGCCATCAGCAGAAAGGCGGTATTCATGGCCGGCTCTCCTGGCTTTTGCGCAGGACTTTGGGCCACAGGCTGCGGACCAGCATTTCAACCGGTGGCCGCATGTCGTCGTCCAGTTCGGCCAGTGCCTGCTGGCGTTCTTCTTTGGTGGCCAGTTCGATGATGCGCAGGGCATGGTGGCGAGGGCGCAGTTCGCTGTTGTGGTTCATGCGTTGTGGTCCTCCCTGGCCAGCCATTGGCGGGCCATTTTTTTCAGCGCCAGCCGGGGGTTGGGGCGGCGTTTCAGGCGGGTGGCCGGGTCGATGGTGGTGGGG